>DASZOA010000389.1:0-3974 GCA_035551055.1 Solirubrobacteraceae bacterium | reverse complement strand
AACGTTCGCGGGACGCCGCCGGCCATGGTCTGCGGATCGGGGCCTCAAAAACCCCGGAGAAGCGGTTGTTTACGAGGAGAGGAGTGGGGTAGGAGCGCTTCTTACATGCGGATCCTGGGCGTAAACGCGGTCTTCCACGACCCCGCGGCGGCGCTCGTCGTCGATGGGGCCACGATCGCCGCGGCCGAGGAGGAGCGCTTCAGCCGGCGAAAGCACGGCAAGCCCCCGGTGCCGTTCTCGACCTGGGAGCTGCCGGAGAAGGCGATCCGGTGGTGCCTCGCCGAGGCTGGGATCTCCGCCCGCGACCTGGACGCGGTGGCCTACTCCTACGACCCCGAGCTCGCTCCCCCCGCGGGCCCCGACGTGACGGAAGCGGACTGGGAGGGCCTCCGGACGCTGTTCGTGCGCAGGGCGGGGCGCTTCCTGGCGACGCTGCTGCCGGACCTCGACCCCGCCAGCGTCCGGTACGTCCCCCACCACCTGGCGCACGCCGCCTCGGCGCACCACGCGGCCCCCTGCCGGTCCTCCGCGGTGCTCGTCATCGACGGCCGCGGCGAGTCCACCTCACACCTGGCGGCGCACGCCCGGGGCACTGAGCTCGAGTCGCTGGCGGCGCAGCGGCTCCCCCACTCCCTCGGACTGCTCTACGAGGAGCTCACCGACCACCTCGGCTTCCGGCGCTCCTCCGACGAATACAAGGTGATGGCCATGGCGTCGTACGGGCGCCCCGCCCACCTCCCGGAGCTGCGGGAGGCCGTTCAGACCACCGCCGACGGCGGCTTTCGCGTGGGGCCCCTCGACTTCGCGGACTTCGTCCCCCGCCTCGAGAGCGGCGACGACTGGCGGCCCGACCACGCCGACCTCGCGGCGAGCGTCCAGCGGCGGCTTGAGGAGGTCCTGCTCGAGCTGGCCCGCTGGCTCCACGAGCGCACCCGCGAGCGCTGGCTAACGATGGCGGGCGGCGTGGCGCTCAACTGCGTGGCGAACTCCCGGATCGCGCGCGAGGGTCCGTTCGAGCGCGTCTGGGTGCAGCCCGCCGCGGGCGACAGCGGCACGGCGCTCGGCGCGGCGCTGTACGTGGCCGGGCAGGCGGGAGACCCCGTTGAGCCGATGCGGACGGCGGCGCTCGGCCGCAGCTGGTCGGAGGACGAGGTGGCCGGCTGGCTCTCGCGGGCGGGCGTCGCCTACGAGCGGCCGGACGACATCTCCGATGCGATCGCCGAGGTGCTGGCCGACGACGGGATCGTGGCCTGGTTCCAGGGACGCAGCGAGTACGGCCCGCGCGCCCTCGGCCACCGGAGCCTGCTCGCCGACCCCCGCAACCCCGAGAACACCGAGCGCCTCAACGACGTCAAGGGACGCGAGCAGTTTCGGCCGGTCGCCCCGATGGTGATGGACGACCGGGCGGCCGAGATCTTCGACGGGCCGCTGCCGAGCCCGTACATGCTGTTCACGCACCGCGTCCGCGACGATTGGGCCGAGCGGATCCCTGCCGTCGTGCACGTCGACTCGACCGCGCGCGTGCAGACCGTCGATCCGGCGACCGAGCCGCTCGTGGCCCGGCTGCTGACGGCCTTCGAGCGGCGCACCGGCGTCCCCGTCGTCGTCAACACGAGCTTGAACACGGCCGGCCGGCCGATCGTCGACGATCCGCGCGACGCGCTCGAGTGCTTCGGCTCCTCGCCGGTCGACGTCCTGGCGATCGGCTCGCTGGTCGTGCGCCGCGGCCGCGCGCTGCGGCCCGCCGGCGCGGCGCTCGCGGCGACTGCGCGCGAGGCGGCGCCATGACCTACGACGTCGTCGTGCCGACGACGGGTCGGCCCTCGCTCGAGCGGCTGCTCGCCTCGCTGGCGGCCGCGCGCGGCCCGGCCCCGGACCGCGTGCTGCTCGTCGACGACCGGGCGGATCGCTCCCAGCCGCTGCTGCCCGCCGGCACGGCGCCGGGACTGGCGGTCGAGCTGCTGGCCGGGCGCGCCGCCGGCCCGGCCGCCGCGCGCAACACCGGCTGGCGCGCGGCGAGCGCCGAGTGGGTCGCCTTCCTCGACGACGACGTCGAGGTCGAGCGCGAGTGGCGCGCGGCGCTCGCACGCGATCTGGCCGGCCTGCCGGCGGACACCGCGGGGAGCCAGGGCCGCATCAGCGTGCCGCTGCCCGCCGGCCGCCGCCCGACCGACTGGGAGCGCAACCTGCGCGGCCTGGAGGACGCCGTCTGGGCGACCGCCGACATGACCTACCGCCGCAGCGTGCTCGAGCGGCTCGGCGGCTTCGACGAGCGCTTCGCGCGCGCCTACCGCGAGGACGCCGATCTCGCCCTGCGCGCCCTGCGCGCCGGCTGGCGCCTGCAGCGCGGAGCGCGCGGCGTCGTGCACGACGTGCGCGGCGCGCCCTGGCTGGTCAGCGTGCGCCTGCAGCAGGGCAACGCCGACGACGCGCTCATGCGCGTGCTGCACGGGCGGCGCTGGCGCGCCGAGGCGCAGGCGCCCGCGGGGCGCCTGGCGGCGAACGTCGCGACGACCGCCGCGGGCGCCGCGAGCCTCGCCGCGCTCGCCGCGCGCCGCCGCCGGCCGGCGGTCGCGCGCGGCGCCGCCTGGGCGGCGGCCACGCTGCACTTCGCGCTGCGGCGGATCGCGCCCGGTCCGCGGACGGCGGACGAGCTCGGGCGCATGCTCTCAACGAGCGCGCTGATCCCGCCGGCGGCCGCGCTGCACCGGCTGCGCGGCGAGCTCGCCGCGCGGCGCATCGTCGCGCGCGATGCCCCCGCGCGCACGCGCGTCCCGGCCGCGCCGCCCGGCGCGGTCCTGCTCGATCGCGACGGCACGCTCGTCGTCGACGTGCCCTACAACGGCGACCCGGCGAAGGTGCGCCCGATGCCGGGCGCCCGTGAGGCGGTCGAGCGCCTGCGACGCGCCGGCGTCAAGCTCGCGATGATCTCCAACCAGAGCGGGATCGCTCGCGGGATGGTGACCGAGGAGCAGGTCGCCGCCGTCAACGCCCGCGTCGAGGAGCTGCTCGGCGCGCTCGGTCCGTGGCTGGTCTGCCCGCACGCGCCGGATGCCGGCTGCGACTGCCGCAAGCCGCGACCCGGGCTCGTGCTCGGCGCCGCCGCGCGGCTCGGCGTCGCACCCGTCGAGTGCGCGGTGATCGGCGACATCGGCGCCGACGTCGAGGCGGCTCGGGCGGCCGGCGCGCGCGGCGTGCTCGTCCCCACGCCCGTCACCCGCGCGCAGGAGGTTCGCGCGGCGCCCGAGGTCGCGCCGGACCTCGCGTCCGCGGTCGAGCTGCTGATCGGAGGACGCGGATGACGCACGTCCTGCTCGCGCGGATGGACAACGAGGGCGACGTCCTGCTGTCGGGCCCCGCGGTGCGCGCGGCGGCGGCCGGGGCGAGTCGCGTGACGTACCTCTGCGGCCCCCGCGGCCGCGCCGCCGCCGCGCTGCTGCCCGGCGTCGACGAGGTGCTCTGTCACCACTGCTCGTGGATCGACTCGCATCCCGAGCCGGTCACGCCGGCGGCGATCGACGCCCTCGTCAACGACGTCGCGCGCCGCCGCGTCGACGAGGCGGTCATCCTGACGTCCTTCCACCAGAGCCCGCTGCCGCTCGCGCTCCTGCTGCGCCTGGCCGGGGTCCCGCGGCTGGCCGCGACGAGCGTCGACTATCCCGGCTCGCTGCTCGACGTCCGCCACCGGATCTCCGACGACGTTCACGAGGTCGAGCGCACGCTCGACCTCCTGGCCGCGGCCGGGTACCCGCTGCCGCCCGGCGACGACGGCGCGCTGGCCGTCGACCGCCCGGCGGCGGGCTGGGACGGCGTCCCCGCCGATCCCTACGTCGTGGTCCATCCCGGCACCTCGGTGTCCGCTCGCGGCTGGGCGCCGGAGCGCCACGAGGCGCTCGTGCGGGCGCTCGTCGAGCGCGGTCAGCGCGTCGTCGTGACGGGAGCGCCGTCGGAGACCGCGCTGACCGCGCTCGACG
>DASZOA010000388.1:0-4108 GCA_035551055.1 Solirubrobacteraceae bacterium | reverse complement strand
GTCGGACGCTTCCCACGAAGGCGATGCCCCTGCCAGTCAACCGGCAGCGGCGAAGACTGTCGAGCAGCTCCGGCGTGGCCGGCTGATGGATGTGGGGTGGATATCCGGCTTCCACGACGAGTGGCCAGGGATGGCGCTGGCGGACCGATACGCGCCCGTCCTCGTCGACGCACGTCAGGAGTACCGAGGTGGCGCCGCGCGTCGTCTGCAAAGTGTTCAGACGCTCGTTTGGCAGCGAGACGATCAACTCCTCCTCGTCTGGCTCGAGCTGCGTGCGCTCGAGGGTCAGCGTCGCGCGCACCGGCCGGTCCGCAGCTCGGTCCTGCTGGCCGACCGTCGCGCCGGGACGGTCCTTACCGGCCGCCGGCCCGGAACCGTCGGACGTGACGATGATCGTCACGAGCACCGCGATCAGACCGACGCCGCCCGCGAGCAAGATCCGAGGGTGAGGCATAGCCGAAGAGCATGATCCCCACAGCACCCAGACACTTCCCCGCAACGGCGCACCGGCTGGCGCAGCCGCATCGCGAGACCCGTACCACGAGACGCGCGGCGCAGACCGCGGCGGCCCACGCTGGGCAGCGCCGGCGTATGGCCTCGCTAGGCGACGCCCTGCGACACCGTCGCGAGCGGACCGACCGCAACATCAGGCTCGGCATCGACGGCACGCTGCACGGCACCGCGGGACCAGCGGCCAGACGCTGATCGCCGTCCTGACATGGCCGCCGAGCTTGACCTCGCACGCGACCGTCTCCCCGCCGGACCCATGGCTATGCTGGGTTGGTGACCGAGCTCGACGAGCGCGAGGGACCGCGTGACGAGTGCGGCGTGTTCGGGATCTACGCCCCGGGCCACGACGTCTCGCGGCTGGCCTACTTCGCGCTCTACGCACTGCAGCACCGCGGCCAGGAGTCGGCGGGGATCGCCGCCGCCGACGTCGGCGGCCACATCATGACCCTGCGCGAGCTCGGCCTCGTCAACCAGGTCTTCGACGAGCAGAAGCTGCGCGCCCTGGGCGGCGACCTCGCGGTCGGCCACGTGCGCTACTCGACGACGGGCTCCAACGGCTGGGACAACGCCCAGCCCGTCCACCGCTCCGACCGCCGCGAGTTGGCGCTCGGCCACAACGGCAACCTCATCAACGCCGTCGAGCTGCACGGTGAGCTGCGCGAGCGAGGCGCCAGCTTCCGCTCGACGTCGGACTCGGAGATCATCGCCGCGCTGCTGGCCTCGCACGAGGCCGACGCGGTCGAGGATGTGGTCTGCGAGGTCGTGCCGCGCCTGCAGGGCGCGTTCTCGACCGTGCTCATGACGAAGGACGCCGTCGTCGCCTTCCGCGATCCGGCCGGGCTGCGCCCGCTCGTGCTCGGGCGCCTGGACGGGCATTGGTGCGTCGCCAGCGAGTCCTGCGCCCTGGACATCATCGGGGCCGAGCTCGTGCGCGACGTCAACCCGGGCGAGATGGTCTGGATCGACGCGGCGGGTCTGCACTCGCGCCAGGTCGTCAAGGGCGCCCGCGAGGCGTTCTGCGTCTTCGAGTACATCTACTTCGCGCGTCCCGACTCGCGGATGAACGGCGACGTCCTGCAGGCCGCGCGCGGTCGGATGGGCGAGATCCTCGCCCGCGAGTCGCCCGCCCCGCCGGCGGACCTCGTCATCCCCGTGCCCGACTCGGGCGCGCCGGCTGCGCGCGGCTACGCCCGCGCCTCGGGGCTGCCGCAGGACGACGGGCTGATCAAGAACCGCTACGTCGGGCGCACGTTCATCGAGCCCGGCCAGGAGCTGCGCAGGCACGGCCTGCGGCTGAAGTTCAATCCGCTGCCGGAGATCGTCGGCGGCCGCTCGCTCGTCGTCGTCGACGACTCGATCGTGCGCGGCAACACGACCCGCCAGATCGTGCAGATGCTGCGCGACGCCGGCGCGCGCGAGGTGCACATGCGCGTCTCCGCGCCGCCGATCAAGCACCCCTGCCACTACGGCATCGACATGTCCACACGCGAGGAGATGATCGCCCACGAGCGCACGGAGGAGGAGATCGCCGCCGAGCTGGGCTGCGACTCGCTGGCCTACCTCTCGCTCGACGGCGTCTACGAGGCCGTCCGCGGCGATCCCGGCCGGCACTGCGACGCGTGCTTCAGCGGCCGCTACCCGCTCGAGGGCACCGACGAGGCCAACGGCAAGTTCGCGCTCGAGCTCCCGCTCGTGCGCGCGTAGCCCGCGCCGCGCGCGATCGATCCGTCCCTGCGACGCTCCTGCGAACGCCGCCGGAGCTCGCCGGGCTGCGCGCTATGGTCGAGCGTCGCCATGGAACCGACCGTCGCCCTGCGCGAGTTCTTCGGCTTCGACGCCTTCCGCCCCGGTCAGGAGGACGCCGTCCGCGCCGCCATCGGACCGCCGGCGCGCGACGTGCTCGTCGTCATGCCGACGGGCGCCGGCAAGTCGCTGTGCTATCAGCTGCCCGCGCTCGTGCGCAACGACCTCACGCTCGTCGTCTCGCCGCTCGTCTCGCTGATGCAGGACCAGGTCGAGGCACTGGCGGCGATCGCGCCGCAGCGCGTCGCGCGCGTCAACGCCCAGCGCGACGCGGCCGCCAACCGCGAGGCGCTGCGGCGGGCGGTGGCCGGCGAGCTGCGCCTGCTCTACGTCGCGCCCGAGCGCTTCTCGTCGGCGCCGTTCCTGCAGGCGATCCGCGAGACGAAGGTCGGCCTGTTCGTCGTCGACGAGGCGCACTGCGTCTCGCAGTGGGGCCACGACTTCCGCCCGGACTACTTCCGCCTCGCCGACGCCGCGCGCTGGCTGCGGGCCGAGGCGATCGTCGCCTCGACCGCGACCGCGACGCCGCAGGTGGCCAACGACATCGTCGCGCGACTCGGGTTGCGCGACCCGGTCCGCGTCGCGACCGGCTTCGACCGCCCGAACCTCTCCTTCGCCGTGCTGCCGTGCGCGACGACGCAGGCCAAGCACCGCCGGATCGCGACCGCGCTCGGACAGCCCGACGCGACGCCGGCGATCGTCTACGCGGGCACGCGCGCCGGAGCCGAGCAGCTCGCGATCAAGCTCTCCGGCGCGCTCGACGGCACGGTCGGCGCCTACCACGCCGGGCTCGGGCGCGAGCAGCGCGCCGACGTCCAGCGGCGCTTCATGGACGGCCGCCTGGACGTCGTCGTCGCGACGAACGCCTTCGGGATGGGCATCGACAAGGCCGACGTGCGCACGGTCTGCCACGAATCGGTGCCCGGCTCGGTCGAGGCCTACTACCAGGAGGCCGGGCGCGCCGGACGCGACGGCCGCCCGGCCCGCGCGCTGCTGTTCGCCGAGGGGCGCGACAAGGGGCTGCACGTCTTCTTCATCCAGCGCAGCGAGGTGACCGACGAGGCGATCGCGACCGTCGCGCGGCGCCTGCAGATGCGCGCGAGCGAGGGGCGCTACGACCTCGGCGCCGACGAGCTCGCGGCGCTGCTGGGCTCGCGCGGCGAGAGCGACGACCAGGTGCGTGCCGTGATCGGGCACCTCGCGCGGGCCGGTGTCGTCCGCCCGGCGCCGTCGTCGCCCGACCGCGTGCGCGGCCGGATCGAGGGCCCGTTCGACGGCCGCGCCCGCGCCGCCTGCCGCACGTCGGCGGGCGAGGGCCAGCGCGCGCGCTGGCGCCAGTACCGCGCGGTCTGGGCGTTCGTGGAGGGCCGCTCCTGCCGGCGGGCGACGATCCTGCGCCACTTCGGCGACGCGACCCCGCCGTCGCCGGACGGCGTGCCCTGCTGCGACGTCTGCGACGCCTCGTGGCTGCCGGCGCCGGCGGCACCGGCAGGCCGCGCGCGCGGCGAGTGGAGCGCGTCGAAGCAGCGCGCGGACGCCGGCGACCTCGACGCCGCGATCGTCGAGGTCGTCCAGACGGCGCGACCGGCGGTCGGGCGCACGCGCACCGTCGAGATCCTCCGCGGCGGACGCTCGCAGGCGCTCGTCAAGAGCGGGCACGACGGGCTGCCCGCCTACGGGACGTTCGATCACCTGACCGCCGGCCAGGTCCTCGCGCGCGTCGACGAGCTCATCCTGGCCGGGCGGCTGCGCTCGACCGGCGGGATGTACCCCAAGCTCGAGGCGGGCTGAGCGG
>DASZOA010000387.1:0-1518 GCA_035551055.1 Solirubrobacteraceae bacterium | reverse complement strand
CTAGTCAGCATGGACGCCGAGGCGGGCTGGCCCTCGGCGTTCGCATCTGTCGCGGGTTAGCGTCGCGGCTGTCAACGACCGCAGCGGCCAGTGCCGCATACGAAGGAGGACCAGCCCATGCCGGACGTTAGCTCGACCGCTCCTGCCGATGTGGACCAGTGGGTCGTCTTCGACGTCCACAAGAACTCGCTCGTGGCCGGTGTGCTGCCGGCGGTCGGTGGCACACCGAGGGTGACTCGCGTCGAGAACACAGCGCGCGCCGTCAGGCGCTTTGTCGCCCGCCTCGGCGATCGCGAGCGGCTGGCCGTCGCCTACGAGGCCGGGCCCTGCGGTTATGACCTCTTCCGGCTGCTGAGCGCCATGGGGGTGGCCTGCGATGTGATCGCACCCTCGCTCGTGCCGGTCAGGGCCGGCGACCGGGTCAAGACCGACCGCCGCGACGCCAAGAAGCTCGTGCGCCTCTATCGCGCCGGCGAGCTGAGCTTCGTCGAGCCGCCCTCGCCCGCGCAGGAGGGGCTGCGTGATCTCGTCAGAGCCCGCGACGACCTGCGCCGGGCGCGAACCGCGGCGCGCCACCAGGTCGCCAAGCAGCTCTTGCGCCACGGCCACGTCTACCGCGAAGGCAAGCAGGCGTGGACCAAGCAGCACGAAACATGGCTTCGCCGCCAGCAGCTCGAGGACGCGCTCGCCCAGCGAGCCCTGTGCCACATGCTCAGCCACCTGAGTGCGCTCGACGCCCAGCTCGCCGCGATCGAGCACGAGCTCTGCCAGGTGGCGCGCGCCGAGCCGTGGTGTGACCCGGTGCGCTGGCTTTGCAGCTTCCGCGGCATCGGGCTGCTGACGGCGCTCGGCTTGATCGCGGAGATCGGCGACTTTCGCCGCTTCAGCCACCCGCGCGAGCTGATGAGCTACCTCGGCCTGACCCCGTCGGAGTACTCCTCGGGCGACCAGCAGCACCGCGGCCACATCACCAAGTGCGGCAACCGCCACGCGCGCCGCCTCTTGATCGAGGCCGCCTGGCACTACCAGCACCCCCCACGACTCTCCGCCCGCGCGCGAGCGCTCGCGCCCGAGGTCCCCGCCGCGGTCACGGCGCGCGCCTGGCAAGCGCAGCTGCGGCTCAACCACCGCCACCACACGCTCACAGCCAATGGCAAGCGCTCGACCGTCGCCAACGTCGCCGTCGCGCGCGAGCTGTGCGGCTTTCTGTGGGCGGCGGTGACCCACCAGCCGCTGAGAGAGGAGCAACTTGCCGCCTGACCCACGCACCGCTGGGGCCGGGCGGCCGGCGTCGACCGCCCGGAGGACCCTCGACCCAACTATGCGATTCCGACTCGCGACCCTAGTGCGAGGCAGCTCACGACCGGACACTGTCCTGCGGTTTCGACCCGCGCATCTCAGAGTGACCAGTTGTCGTTGTCGTCGCGCCGGTCGCCCGGCCCCAGCAACGCCGCCATGACCGACCCAAACAAAACTGACCCCAGTCGCACTCTTGACAGCGGCGTCCATCTCAGTTGG
>DASZOA010000386.1:0-3411 GCA_035551055.1 Solirubrobacteraceae bacterium | reverse complement strand
GTCTCGAGGAACAGGTCGACGTACGTCTGCGCGAGGCGGTCGGCCTGCTCGCGCACCGCAGCGGTGAACTCGAGCGAGCGCTCGAGCGGCACGCCGAGGCGCTGCAGCTCGCGCCCGGCCTTCGACAGCCGCGGGCTTGCGACCTCGAACTGCCCGTCGGGGAGCTGGCGCACGAGGCCGAGCGACAGCGCCTTCATGAGCACCTCCGGGTCGGCGGTGTTCCACTCGGCGATCAGGTCGGCGATGCCGACGACCGCCGGCTCCTCGTCGGCGAACGGGCGCGCGAGCGCGTGCTTGAAGCGCAGCACCTCGCTGCTCGAACCGCCCGCGTCCTCGAGCAGGCGCCTGATGAGCTCGAGGCTGAAGCCCTCCTCCTGAAGCTCCTTGATGAGCTCCAGCCGCGCGACGTGCTCGGGCCCGTAGTAGCCGGTGCGGCCGCGCAGCTTGGGCGGTGGCAGCAGCCCGCGCGAGTGGTGCGCGCGGATGTTGCGCACGGTCATCCCGATCCTGCGCGCGAGCTCGTCGATCGTCAGATCGTTGTCATCTGGCGATGTCACATACGCAACCATACGCGTTGACATGGCGTCGCGGGACCTGTTGTGATGCGCACGTGTCTCCGGTCGTCCCACACTTCGAGCTCGCCGAGGAGAGCGCGAGCGCGGGCGCTCACATCATCCGCGTCAGCGGCGAGATCCACGTCACGACCGCGCCGGAGTTCGCCCAGCACCTGTCGGCCGCGATCGACAGCGGCAAGCGCGACATCGTGCTCGACATGACCGCCGTCGAGTTCATCGACTCCACCGGCCTGAGCGTGCTGCTCAACGGGCTGCGGCTGGTGACGCAGATGCACGGGCGGCTCGCGCTCGTCTGCACGAACCCGACGGTGCTGCGGCTCTTTCAGATCACGAACCTCGACGAGACCTTCGACATCTTCGACGACCGCGCGAAGGCGATCGCGCACGTGACTCAGAACCCACCGGAGGCCCCGCCGATCGCCGACGACAGCTCGGCCGGCGCGCCGTAGGGCGCAAGCACCGCCGGCAGGGCGATCGAGCCGTCCTCGCGCTGGCCGTTCTCGAGCAGCGCGATCAGCGTGCGGCTGACCGCGACCGCGGTGCCGTTGAGCGTGTGCAGCACCTCCGGGCGTCCGCCGTCGCGGCGCATCCGGATCTCCAGCCGCCGGGCCTGGAAGTCGGTCGTGTTCGAGGTCGACGTCACCTCGCGGTAGCGGCCCTGGCCCGGCAGCCAGGCCTCGATGTCGTACTTCTTGGCGGCGCTCGCGCCGAGGTCGTCGACCGCGATGTTCACGACCCGGTAGGGCACCTCGAGCTCGGTGAAGATCTCCTCTTCGATCGCCAGCAGCCGCTCGTGCTCGTCGGAGCTCGCCGACGGCTCGACGAACGAGAACATCTCGACCTTGTCGAACTGGTGCACGCGGAAGATCCCGCGCGTGTCCTTGCCCGCCGCTCCCGCCTCCCGGCGAAAGCACGGCGAGAAGCCCGCGTAGCGGCGCGGCAGCTCGGCCGCGTCGAGGATCTCGCCGGCGTGCAGCGAGGCGAGCGCGACCTCGCTCGTGCCGACGAGGTACAGGTCGTCCGCGGGCAGGTGGTAGATCTGCTGCTCGGTGTCCGGCAGAAACCCGGTTCCGTAGAGCGCCTGCTCGCGCACGAGCACCGGCGGGATGACCGGCTCGAAGCCGTGGCCGCGCAGCTTGGCGAGCGCCCACTGCACGAGCGCGAACTCGAGCGTCACGAGCTCGCCGCGCAGGTAGTAGAAGCGCGAGCCCGACACCCGCGCGCCGCGCTCGGTGTCGATCCGCGCGCCGGCGAGCTCGAGGTGGTCGCGGCCGCGCCGACTCGCGTCGCCGACGTACCGCAGCACCTCGTCCTCGGGCTCGGCGGCGCTCGCGTCGGGCAGGTTGGGCAGGCTGCGCAGGACCTCCAGCAGCTGCGCCTCGGCGTCGCGCGCCTGCTCGGCGAGCGCCTTGACCTCGCCCGACAGCGACTTCAGCCGCTCGAGCTGGTCGCTCACGTCGCGCCGCTCGCGCTTGCCGGCCGCCACGTGCTCGGACGCGGCTTTGTGCTCGGCGCGCAGGCCCTCGGCCGCCTGCATCGCCTCGCGCCAGCGCGCGTCGAGCTCGAGCACGCGCTCCAGGCGCTCGACGAGGTCCCCGTCGCGGCGTGCGAGCGCCGCCCGCACCGCGTCGGGGTCGCGGCGGATCAGCCTCAGGTCGAGCATGTGCGGCGGCTACCCGCCGGACTCGGTCTCCGCTTCCGGCGATTCCAGCTGCTGGACCGATCCTGGTCCTCCTCCGACCGACTTGCCGGCGTGCTCGGCGAGGAACTCCGCGACCTCCCGCGCCTCCTCGCCGGTGACGATGTTCTCGGGCATGATCGCCCCGGAGAAGCCGCCATTCGCGATCGCGTAGAGCGTGTCCTCGACGTTCAGCTTGCGGTCGTTGAAGTTCGGGCCGTCGACGTCCTCGCGGTCGGCGACGTCGGTCGTCGAGCCCTGCGTGCCCGCCGCCTCGAGCGTATGGCAGGAGCCGCAGCGGTCCGCGAAGATGACCGCGCCCTCGTAGTTCGGATCGTCCTCGGCGAGCTTGATCCCCGCCGGCCCGCAACCGGCCCCGAAGGACGCCGCGGCGGCGATGCATGCGGCGATCAGGACACGGCGGGGCATGGGCGGCGCAGATCATACGGGACAATTCCGCAGCCGATGTCGCCCCGCACGCTCCTCGCCGCCGCCCTCGCCGCCCTCCCGATCGCGCTGCTCGCATGTGGCGACGACGACGTCTTTCGCACCGATCGGCCGATCCTGCGGCTCGCGCTCGACGAGTACCGGATCGTGCCCCAGCACGCCGTCGTCGAGCCCGGACGGATGAAGTTCACCGCGCGCAACACCGGCCGCCTCACGCACGACCTCGTCGTCGAGATCCCCGACGGGCCCGGCGGCAAGCCGATCAGGATCGCGCGCGTGCCGACGATGCAGCCCGGCGAGACGGGCGAGCCGGTCAAGGTCACGCTGAAGGAGGGCGAGTACCGCCTCGTGTGCACGATCGCCAACCACGACGACCTCGGCCAGTACGGCAAGCTCGAGGTCCGTGAGTGACCACCCGCGCGTACCGCGACACGATCGGCCGCTTCGCCACCGGCGTCGCGGTCGTGACGGCGAGCGGTCGCGACGGTCCCGCCGGGCTGACGACGAACGCCGTCGCGTCGCTGTCGCTCGACCCGCTGCTGCTGCTCGTCTGCTTCGAGACGCGGTCGCGCACGCTGGAGGTCGTGCGCCGCTCGCGGCGCTTCGCGGTCAACGTGCTGCGCGCCGGCGACGAGGAGCTTGCGATGGTCTTCGCGTCCAAGCGGATCGGGCCGCAGAAGTTCGAGGCCGTGACGGAGCACCGCTGGTCGC
>DASZOA010000385.1:0-2339 GCA_035551055.1 Solirubrobacteraceae bacterium | reverse complement strand
GGGCGAGCCGGGATCGCAGGCCAGCCCGTAGACGGTGTCGGCGGGGAACACCGCGACGCCGCCGCCGGCGATGCACTGCTCGAACTCGGCGGCGCTCACCGCGAGCCCAGCACGACGCGCTCGATGCCGGCGAGGTCGCGCTGCGCGCGCACGTCGACGAAGCCGGCCGCGCGCATGAGCGCCGCGACGGCGGGCGCCTGGCCGGCGCCCACCTCGACCGCCAGCAGGCGCGCGCCGGCCGCGGCCGCGGCGGGCACGAGGCGGCGGATGACGTCGAGCCCGTCCTCGCCGGCGAACAGCGCGCCGGTCGGCTCGTGGCGCACGATCTCGAGCTGCAGCGACGCGCGCTCGCGCTCGGCCACGTACGGCGGGTTGGCCAGCACGGCGTCGACGTCGCCCACGCCGACCAGCAGGTCGCCCTCGACGAAGCGCACGTCGAGGCCGAGCCGCGCCGCGTTGGCGCGCGCGACCGCCAGCGCGCCGGCGCTGACGTCGGTGGCGACGACGTCGAGGTCGGGCCGCTCGTGCTTGAGCGCCAGCGCGATCGCGCCGCTGCCCGTCCCGACGTCGGCGACGCGCGCGCCGCGCGCCAGCCGCTCGACGCCGACGTCGACGAGCAGCTCGGTCTCCGGACGCGGCACGAGCACGCGCTCGTCGACCTGCAGCTCGAGCGCGCGAAAGCCGCGTCGGCCCGTGATGTACGCGACCGGCTCGCGGCCGGCCGCGCGGCGCCGCACGGCTTGCTGGAAGGCGCGCACGGCCGGACCCTCGACCGGCCGCGAGGGGTCGAGGAACAGCGCCGCCCGGTCGACGCCGAGCGCGTCGGCCAGCAGCAGCTCGGCGTCGAGCCGCGGCGTGTCGGACCCGGCGGCCGCGATCGCGATGACGGCCGAGTCGAGCGCCTCGCGGACCGACGCCCCGCCGAACGACATCAGGCCGTCGCCTGCAGCTCCAGCGCGCGGCGCTTCTCGTCGGCCTCCAGCGCCGCCGTGAACTCCTCGAGCGCGCCCTCGAGGACCTCGTCGAGGTTGTGCACGAGCAGGTTGATGCGGTGGTCCTTGACGCGCCGCTCGCCGTAGTTGTACGTGCGGATCTTCTCGGCCCGTTCGCCCGTCCCGACCTGCGAGCGGCGATCGGCCGCCAGCTCGGCCTGCTGCTCGGCGAGCGCCTGCTCGTACAGGCGCGCGCGCAGCACGCGCATCGCGCGCTCGCGGTTCTGCAGCTGGGACTTCTCGTCCTGCATCGAGACGACGATCCCGCTCGGCTTGTGGGTGATCCGTACGGCGGAGTCGGTCGTGTTGACCGACTGGCCGCCGGGCCCCGACGAGCGGTAGACGTCGATCTGCAGGTCGTTGGGGTCGATCTCGACGTCGACCTCGTCGGCCTCGGGCAGCACGGCGACGGTCGCGGTCGACGTGTGGATACGCCCCTGCGACTCGGTCAGCGGGACGCGCTGGACGCGGTGCGTGCCGCCCTCGAACTTGAAGATCGAGTAGGCGCCCTCGCCCTTGATCGCGAACGTGAAGGCGCCCTCGGAGCTCTCGAGCGGCTCGACGGTCAGGCCGCGGCGCTCGGCGTACTTCGTGAGCATGCGATACAGGTCGGCGGCCCACAGGCTCGCCTCGTCGCCTCCGGCGCCGGCGCGGATCTCGACGATGACGTTCTTGTCGTCGTTGGGATCGCGCTCGACGAGCGCCAGGCGGATCTCCTGCTCGAGTCGCTCGATCTCGGCGCGTGCGGCGCCGAGCATCTCGCGCACCTCGGGATCGTCGCCCTCCGCGAGCAGCTCGCGCGCGCCGGCCTCGTCGTCGACCGCGCGCCGCCAGGCCTCGGCGAGCTTCGCCGCCGACTCGAGCTGGCGATACGTGCGTCCCGCCGCGGCCGCGCGCTGGCGGTCCCCGAAGATCTCGGGGTCGGACATCTCGCGCTGCGCGTCGGCGAAGCGCGCCTCGATCTGCTCCACGAGCTGCTCGATCACCACGGGCGAGGGTAGTGCAGGGTGCTTCAGATCAGCCGGGCCGGCGCTGCTCGCGCGACGCGCCGCGCGCCTGCATCGCCGCGCGAGCGCGCGCGTTAGCGTTTGTGCCGTGGTCGTCGTCGCCGCGGTCGTCCTGATCGGTTGCCTGTGGCTGGCCCTGCTGATCGCCCGCCGCCAGCAGCGCCCGGTCGAGCGCGAGCGCGATCCTGAGCTCGACGAGGCGCTCGAGCGGATGCGCACGTCGCTGCGCCGGCCGGCCGTGCTGATCGGCGCCGCCGGGGTGGCGGCGCTGCTGCTGATCGCGACGCTCGTGCGCAACCCGAGCCGCTGGGCGCTGCTGCTGCTCGCGCTCGGCGCGCTC
>DASZOA010000384.1:0-16873 GCA_035551055.1 Solirubrobacteraceae bacterium | reverse complement strand
CGGCTTCGAGATGTGCGACGCCTGCCGCGCCGAGTACGACGATCCGACTGACCGTCGCTTCCACGCCCAGCCCAACGCCTGCCCGCTCTGCGGCCCGCGCGTGCGGCTCCTCGACCGCAGCGGCGAGCCGGTCGCGAGCGGCGACGACGCCCTGCGCGCCGCCGCCGGGGATCTGCTCGCCGGCAGGATCGTCGCGGTCAAGGGCCTCGGCGGCTACCACCTCGCGTGCCGCGCCGACCGCGAGGAGGCGGTCGCCGCGCTGCGCTCGCGCAAGCGCCGCGAGGACCGGCCGTTCGCGCTGCTCGTCGCCGACGTCGAGACCGCGCGCGGGCTCGTCGAGCTCGGGCCGGTCGAGGCGGCGCTGCTGACCTCGCGCGAGCGCCCGATCGTGCTCGCGCGCCGGCGGCCGGACGCCCCGGTCGCGCCGTCGGTCGCCCCGCGCGCGCCCGACCTCGGGCTCATGCTGCCCTACACGCCGCTGCACAGGCTGCTGGCCGACGACAGCGGGGTCCCGCTGGTGATGACGAGCGGCAACACCTCCGACGAGCCGATCGCCTTCCACGACGACGACGCGCGCGAGCGCCTGCGGACCATCGCCGACCGCTTCCTCGTACACGACCGGCCGATCGCCACGCGGACCGACGACTCCGTCGTGCGCGTCGTGCGTGAGCGCCCGCTCATGCTGCGGCGCTCGCGCGGCTACGTGCCGGCGAGCCTCGATCTGCCGGTCCCGGCCGCGCTGCACCTGCTCGGCGTCGGCGCCGAGCAGAAGAACGCGTTCTGCGTGGCGAAGGGCGAGCGCGCCTGGCCGAGCCACCACATCGGCGACATCAAGAACTACGAGACGCTGCAATCGCTGCAGACCGGCGTCGAGCACTTCGAGCGGCTCTTCGAGGTGACGCCGCAGCTCGTCGTCCACGACCTGCACCCCGACTACCTCTCGACCCGCTATGCGCTCGGGCGCGAGGACGCGCGGCTGCTCGGCGTCCAGCACCACCACGCCCACCTGGCGGCGACGCTCGCCGAGCACGGCGAGACCGGCGACGTCGTCGGCGCGATCTTCGACGGGACCGGCTACGGGACCGACGGCACCGTCTGGGGCGGCGAGCTCCTCGTCGGCGGGCTGGCTGGCTTCGAGCGCGCCGGGCGGATCCGGCCGATCCGGCTGCCCGGCGGCGAGCGGGCGATCGCCGAGCCGTGGCGGATGGCCGCGGCCTGGCTGACCGAGCTGCAGGCGTCGCTGCCGCCGGCGTTCGCGGAGATCGCCCAGGCGCGCTGGAACATGGTCGCGCGGATGTCGATCAACGGCATGGGCTCGCCGCTGACGTCGAGCGCCGGGCGCCTGTTCGACGCCGTCGCGGCGATCTGCGGCGTGCGGCTCGGGGTCAGCTACGAGGGCCAGGCGGCGATCGAGCTCGAGGCGCTCGCCGACCGCGACGCGCTCGACCCGTATCCGCTGGAGATCGAGCACGGCGCCAGCGCGATCGCGCTCGACCCGCGCCCGACGATCCTGGCCGTGCTCGGCGACCTCGACGCCGGCGTGCCCGTGGGCACGATCTCGGCTCGCTTCCACGCCGCGCTGGCCCGGGCGACGACCGACGCCCTCGTGCTCGTCGCCGCCCGCCGCGAGCTCGACAGCGCGGTGCTGTCGGGCGGCGTGTTCCAGAACCGCCTGCTGCTCGAGCAGACGGCCGCCGGGCTCGCGGATGCGGGGCTGCGCGTGCTCGTCCCCGAGACGCTACCGCCGAACGACGGCCAGATCGCCTTCGGTCAGGTCGCGGTCGCCGCGGCGCGGCTTGCGGCCGGCTGAGCGGTCGTGTCCGTCGTTCGGCGCGTGGGCCTCACACGTGCTCGTGCTCGTGGACGTCCTCGAGGCCCACCTCGTGGACGTGCGCGTGGACGTGCGTCTCGCCGTCGTGCTCGTGCTCGTGCTCGTGCTCGACGTGGTCGTGATCGTGGCTGGTGTGCGCGTGCACGTGCGTCTCGCCGTCGTGGCTGTGCTCGTGCGTATGCGGCGCGTCGTGCGAATGCTCTTCGATCATGCTGCTCCTCTGGTCGTCGTCGTCGGGGTCGCGGCCCGCGTCCTCGGCGGCTCGGCCGCACCTGCGCGCAGGTGCTCGATGTGGCGCAGCGCCTCGTCGAGGAGCGTCGCCACGTGGGGGTCGTACAGTCCGTAGATCACGTGCCGTCCGTCGCGGCTGCCGAGGACCAGTCCCAGGTCGCGCAGGATCCGCAGCTGATGCGAAACGGCCGGCTGCTCCATCTCGACCGCCGCCGCAAGCTCGCCCACCGGACACGGCCCCTCGCGCAGGCGTCCGAGGATGCGAACGCGGCTGGGCGTGGAGAGCGCTCCCATGATGCGCGCCACATGCTGCGCATCGGCGGGACTGAGCGGGGTGCTCGAGGTGACGCCATGGGCCTGACCCATCAGCGCACATGCTTACATGCTCATCTATGCATATCAACACGTGTCAATCGACGCTATGGACCCGGTCGATTGCCACTCCGTGCTGATTGCGACTAGATGGCAATAGCGGTGGCGCCGCGAGCCGAGATGCCGAACGCCCGCACCGCGCCCGCCGCCTGCCTCGTCCTCTCACTCGCGCTGCTGCTTGCGGCCTGCGGTCGCGGCGGCGGCGACCGCTCGCCCGCCGCCGGCGGGCAGCTTCAGGTCGGCACGACGGTCGCGCCGATCACGAGCATCGTGGCCGCCGTCGGCGGCGACCGCGTGAAGATCACCGGCATCGTCCCGGAGGGCACCAACTCGCACACCTTCGAGCCCCGGCCGAGCGTCGCCGAGCTGCTGTCCGGGCTCGACGTCCTCTATGTCAACGGCCTGGGGCTCGAGGAGCCGACGACCGAGCTGGCGCAGGACAGACTCCGCGACGGCGCGCAGATCGTCGAGCTCGGCACGCGCTCGATCCCCGCCAGCCGCTACGCCTACGACGTCTCGTTTCCGCGCTCCGGCGGACGGCCCAACCCGCACCTATGGACGCATCCGGGCTACGCGCTGCGCTACGCCGAGATCGTGCGCGATGACCTCAGCCGGCGCGACCCCGGCAACGCCGCCTACTTCGATGCCAACTTCGAGCGCTTCAGGGGTGAGGTCGGCGAGCTCGAGCGGGCGATGCGGGCGTCGTTTGCGACGATCCCGCGGGCCCGGCGCAAGCTGCTGACCTACCACGACGCCTACGCCTACTTCGGCCGCGACTACGGCTGGGACGTCATCGGCGCGATCCAGGTCGGCGACTTCGAGGACCCGACGCCGAAGGAGGTCGCCGCCCTGATCGACCAGGTCAAGGAGACGAAGGTGCCAGCGATCTTCGGGTCGGAGGTGTTCCCGAGCCCGGTGCTCGAGCAGATCGGCCGGGAGGCCGGCGTGACGTACGTCGACGTCCTGCGCGACGACGACCTGCCGGGCCGGCCCGGCGAGTCCGACCACTCGTGGGTGGGCCTCATGCGGCTCGACTACGTCACGATGACCGAGGCCATGGGCGGCGACGCGAGCGCCCTGCGGGCGTTCGCCCCCGGCGCCGCCGAGACGAACGACCGGGCCACCTATCCGCAATGAGCCCGGACCGCGAGCGTCACGAGCTGCTCAGGCTGTCGCGCGTGACGTGCGGATACGCCGGCGACGCGGTCCTCGTCGGCGTCGACCTCACCGTCCGCAGCCGCGAGTTCGTCGGCATCGTCGGGCCGTCGGGCGCGGGCAAGACGACGGCGCTGCGGGTGCTCGCCGGCAGCCTGCGGCCGGCGCACGGCACCGTCGCGCGGCGCGCGGGGCTGCGGACGGCCTACGTGCCGCAGGTCGAGACGATCGACTGGAGCTTTCCGGTCACCGTGCGCGAGTGCGTCCTCATGGCGCGGCTGAGGGGGCGCCGCCTGCCGTGGGCGAGCCGCGCCGAGCGCGCGCAGGTCGCGGACGTCCTGCGGCGGCTGGACATCGGCGACCTCGCCGACCGCCACATCCGCGAGCTCTCGGGCGGCCAGCAGCAGCGCGTGTTCGTCGCGCGCGCGCTGCTCGGCGAGCCCGAGCTGCTGCTCATGGACGAGCCGACGTCGGGCGTCGACGTGCGCCTGCGCCACGAGCTGCTGCACCTGCTCGACGACCTCAACGCGCGCGGCCTCGCGATCGTCCTGACCACGCACGACCTCAACGGCATCGCGGCGCACCTGCCGCGCATCGTGTGCCTCAACCGCCGCGTCATCGGCGACGGCGCGCCGCACGACGTGCTGACCTGCGACGTGCTCGAGCGGACCTACGGCGCGAGCATGCAGGTGCTCGAGCACGGCGGCATGCCCGTGGTCGTCGACGGCTTCCGCCGCGACCGCGCGCCGCGTCACGCGGAGAGCCGCCGGTGATCGGCGAGCTGCTGCGCCCGCTGGACTTCGAGTTCTTTCGCAACGGCCTGCTCGTGGCGACGCTGGCGGGCGCGCTATGCGGCGCGATCGGCGTCTACGTCGTGCTCAAGGGCATGAGCTACATCGGTCATGGGCTGTCGCACGCGCTGTTCGGCGGGTTTGCCGCCAGCTCGCTGCTCGGCGTCAACTTCGTGCTCGGCGGGGGCGCCTGGGGAATCGCGTCGGCGCTCATGATCAACACCGTGACGCGGCGGCGCGTGATCGGCTCCGACGCGGCGATCGGCGTCATCACGACCGCCTCGTTCGCGCTCGGCCTGGCGCTGTTCGCCGTGTTCGGCACGACGGCGCGCAGCTTCGACGCGGCACTGTTCGGCAGCATCCTCGGCGTCGGCACCGACGAGGTCGTCGCGATCCTCGTCGTCTGCGCGCTCGCCGCCGCGCTCATCCTCCTGCGCTATCGGGCGCTGCTGTTCGCGACCTTCGATCCCGAGGTGGCCGACGTCGCGGGCGTAAACACCGCGCGGATGGACGCGCTGCTGACGGTCGTGCTCGCCTGCTCGATCCTCGCGACGATGCAGGTGCTCGGCGTGACGCTCGTCGCCGCCGCGCTCGTGATCCCGGCGGCGATCGCGCGGATGCTGACGAGCTCGTTCGCGCGCATGCTGCAGCTGGCCACGGCGATTGGCGCGCTGTGCGGGTTCGTCGGGATGAACCTCAGCTACCACCTCGACGTCCAGTCGGGCCCGACGATCGTGCTCGTCGCGGCGACGCTGTTCGCCGCGGTCTTCGTCGGCACCGGTCTCGCCGGGCGGCGTCGGGCGGCGGGGATCTCGGCCGGGCCGGCCTAGTGCTCGTGCGCTTGCGCCCCGTCCCTGCGCCGGCGCGCGCAGCGCACGCAGAGGCCGACGATCGGGAAGTGCGAGAAGCTCGCCTCGAAGCCCGTCAGGTCGCGGACCGCGGCGCGCACGCCGTCCAGCGCGGCGGGCTCGACGGACTCCAGCGCGCCGCAGGCCTCGCAGGCGAGGTACTCGCGGTCGCCGAAGCCCGCGAGCACGTAGCGCCCCGGTCCGTGGCCGGCATGGAAGTGACGCACGAGGCCGAGCTCGCCCAGCGTCTCGAGGTTGCGGTAGACCGACGCGATGTCCGACTGCGTCATCCGGCCGCCGAGGCCGTCGGCGATGTCCTCGGCCGAGATCGGGGCGCGCGCCGCGAGCAGCGCCTCGAGCACGAGGCGCCGCGCGGAGGTCAGGCGCAGGCCGCTGCGGCGCACCACGTCGATGGCCTCGTTGAGGTCGGCGACCACGACGGGTTGCCGGTCGTGCGAAACGGTCACGCGCAGCCTTCCTGTGGAACCCTGGCGCAAACGTAGCGCATTACTCCCCGGGCGGCGGATGCAGCAGCGCGCCGACGATCCCGGTCGCGAACATCCCCAGCACGAGCAGCGCGACCGGCGTCAGCACCGTGACTCCCGACGTGACCGCGACGTAGACGGTGAGCGCCGCGAGGAGCGCGATGAACACCAGCGCAGCGGCGAGGATCGCCCTGCGCGCGCTCAATAGACGGGGTACTTCGGCGGGACCGTGTAGTCCTTGCGGCGGTCGGCGAAGAGCTTGATCGTCAGCAGGCCGAGCACGAAGCCGCCGATGTGGGCGAAGTAGGCGACGCCGCCGCCGCCGGCCGTGGGATGGGCGAGATCGAAGTAGCCGAAGGCGACCTGCTGCACAAACCAGAAGCCGAGGATCAGCATCGCCGGCAGCTCGAGGATCGTGAAGAAGAAGACGATGAAGATCACGGTGATGACGCGCGCGCGCGGATAGAGCAGGATGTAGCCGCCGAGGACCGCCGCGACCGCACCCGACGCGCCGATCGTCGGGATCGCCGCGTCGGGCTCGATCAGCGTCTGCGCGAGCAGCGCCGCGATCCCGCCGAGCAGGTAGAAGACGATGAACTTCACCGGCCCCATCGAGTCCTCGACGTTGTTGCCGAAGATCCACAAGAACAGCATGTTGCCGCCGAGGTGCAGGATGCCTCCGTGCATGAACATCGACGAGAAGACCGTGACGATCGTCGGCGGCTGTTCGGGCGCGCTCCCCTGCACGCCGGGCTGGCCCTCGCAGACGACCTCGCGCCCCGCCATCCCGCACTGGCTGCCGGGGTGCGTGATCTCGTAGGGGATCGCGCCGTAGTCGACGACGATCGCGTCGTCGGGCCCCTCGAAGATCCCGCCCTTCTGCAGGACGAAGTAGACGATCACGTTGATCGCGATGAGCGCGATCGTGACGAACGGTGTCCGCTCGGTCGGAATGTTGTCCTTCAGCGGAAACACGCGGGTGGCGCCACCCTACCCCGCTCGTCGCGCGGCTGTTGGCGCCGAGGTGCGGTCAGCGGCGCGCGATCCGCGCCTGCACGGCGGCCATGAGGTCGGTCGGCACGCCGGTCGGATCGATCACCCGCTCGAGCGCCAGGCCGTTGGCGAGCGCGAGCGTCACGATCGCCCAGCGCTCGACGCCCAGCGAGGAGTCCTGTGGGCCGAGCGCCGCCAGCTCGGAGCGAAAGCGGCGGTAGCGCCGCGAGAACTCCTCCAGCACGGCCGGCTCGCGCGCGGCATGCGTCCAGAACTCGATCGCCAGCAGGAGGAACTGCGTGTTGCGCTCGTCGATCGGCTGGCGCGCGAGCGCCGCGAAGCGCGCCTCGTCGGTGTCGTGCGGCTCCAGCAGCGCGCGCAGCTCCTCCAGACGGCGCTCCAGCACCGCGTCGAAGAGCGCAAGGAACAGCCCTGCCTTGCTCTTGAACGTCGAGTACACGGCGCCCTTCGTATAGCCGGCCTCCTCGGCGATGTCGTCGAGCGTCGTGCCGTGGTAGCCGTGGACGAAGAAGCGCCGCTGCGCGGCCTGCAGCAGCTCGCTGCGCGTCTGCGCCCTGCGCTCGGCCCTGGTCCGGCGCGCGGTCGTCATCGTCGTCGGCTCATCTTGTCGGGTCGTGCACGACCGTGGCGATCCGGTCATCGTTGCGTGTCGCGGGACGCGCGAGCTCGTCGGCGCCGGACGGTGGACCGCCCTCGCCGGGGCGCCCGTGCAGGGACGCCAGCCAGTCCTCGGGCAGCACCGAGCGGATGCGGCCTTCGTAGCCCGGCGCCACGCGCCGCGCGAGCGCCGCCGCCGGCCGTCCCTCGATGAACGGCGCGAGATCCTCGGACAGCAGCAGCGCGGACACGTTGACGGCGATCTGGAAGTCGGCGGCGTTGAGCTCGGCTCCGCCGATCACGCCCTCGGCGATCCAGGCGTCGATCTGGTCCAGGCGCTCGGGCAGCCGCGCGACGTCCTCGCGGCCGGCGTCGTCGGTCGCGCGGTGCGCGCCGGTGGCGAGCTTCATGATCACCGGCGCCATCACGCGCAGCGCCGCGCGCCCGGTGGCGCCGCGTCCCGCGCCCAGGACGCTCATGAACGCCGAGCGGTCGCGGCGGCTGGCGCAGTAGAAGATGCGCCGCGCGGCGTTCTGCAGCTCCTCGCCCCAGCGCTCGGCGAGCTCTACGGCGTAGCGCGCCTCGGGGTCGGCCGGGAACAGCGGCTTGTCCGGGCACAGCTCGTCGAGCGTCCGCGCGATCCAGCGGGTGCCCTGCACGCGGCGGTCGCCGACCTTCAGCGCCGGAGCGCCCGTGGTCTCGAAGCCGAGCGCAAGCAGGATGAACGCGTGCGCCGCCGGCGGCAGCTCGACGAAGTCGTACTCGATGCCCTTGTGCTCGAGCATGAGCCGCCCGGTGTAGACCGCGTTCGACCCCGTGAAGCCGTACAGCTTGACGGTGCCAGCCACCCGCATCCCCTCCCCGCGAAGGTCGTCCCCAGACCTGAATACCGTCGGTATCCTCGTACCGACGGTATCGAAAGTCAAGTGACCTGGGCGAGCGGGCCGCTGCCCGGCTCGTCCTGGGGCACGTGCTGGTCGGCGTGATAGCTCGAGCGCACGAGCGGCCCGGCCGCGATGTGGTCGAAGCCGAGCGCGTAGGCGGCCTCCTCGAGGGCCCGGAACTCGTCGGGGTGCCAGTAGCGCACGACCGGCAGGTGACGCTCGGTCGGGCGCAGGTACTGGCCGACCGTGAGCACCTGCACGCCGTGGTCGCGCAGGATCGCGAAGGTCTCCACGATCTCCTCGTGGGTCTCGCCGAGCCCGACCATCAGCCCCGACTTCGTCGTGACCTCGTCGCCGCCGAGCTCCTTGGCGTTGCGCAGGACGCGGCAGGAGCGCTCGAAGCGCGAGCCGCGCCGGGCGACCGGGTACAGGCGCGGCACGACCTCGACGTTGTGGTTGAAGACGTCGGGCCGCTCGGCGACGACCTTCGCCAGCGGCATCTCCTGGCCGCGGAAGTCGGGCGTCAGGACCTCGACCTTGCAGCGCGGGGCCTGCCGGCGAACCTGGCGGATGACCCCGACGAACGCTGCCGCGCCGTAGTCGGGCAGGTCGTCGCGATCGACCGAGGTGATGACCGCATGGCGCAGGCCCATCCGGGCGATCGACCGCGCGACGCGGGCCGGCTCGAGCGGGTCGTTCCATGTCGGCTTGCCGGTGCGGACGTTGCAGAAGCCGCAGCGCCGCGTGCAGGTGTCGCCGAGGATCATGAACGTCGCCGTGCCGCGCTCCCAGCACTCGCCGACGTTCGGGCAGGCGGCCTCCTGGCAGACGGTGTGCAGGTTCTCGTCGGCGATGAGCTGCGTGAGCTCGCGGTAGCGCTCGCCGCCCGGGGCCGGCACCTTGAACCACGGCGGCTTGCGCTCGCGCAGCGGGCGCACGTCGGGGCCCAGCACGGACAGGACGTCCATCCCGCCGGGATTGGCGCGCGAGCGCGTGGAGAGCCTGCGTTGCTCGGTGGTCATGCTGTCCTTCGAGGGTAGCGGTCAGCCTGGCCGGCACAGGAAGATCAGGTCCGACGCGAGCAGGCGGTGGCGGCGCGCCGACTCGCCGCCGACCTCGGCCGCGATATCGATGACCTCGACCTCGAAGCCGGCCGCTCGCAGCCGCCCGGCGATGTCCGGCGCGTAGAGGCGCACGTGGTCGTGCTGCAGGAACGCGCGCTCGCGCTCGGCGGGGTCGCTGATCGCGGCGTCCTCGTAGGTGTGCTCGCGCGTCACGTCGATCGGGACCATGACGAGGCACCAGCCGCCGGGCGCGGTGACGCGGCGCAGCTCGCGCATCGCGGCGTCGTCGTCGGCCACGTGCTCGAGCACGTGGGAGCAGACGATCGCGTCGAACGCGCCGTCGGGCAGGTCCAGGGCGGTCAGGTCGAGGCGCAGGTCGACGTCCTGGGCGGGATCGAGGTCGCTTGTGACGTAGGCCAGGCCCGGCACGCGCGACAGGCGCGCGCGCAGGCACCACTCGGGCGAGAGGTGCAGCAGCGAGCCCGCGCCGCGCAGCAGCTCGGGCCGGCCCTCGAGCAGCAGCCACTGCGCGCGGTGGCGCTCATGCGAGCCGCAGCGCCAGCACAGCGCATCGGGTCGGTTCCAGTCGTCCTTGAAGCGGTCGAAGCCGTGGCCGCACAGCGGGCAGCGCACGGCGCTGCCGCGGTGGCGCGCCGCTGCGGCGCGGACGCGGACGGCGGCCGAGAGGCGGCTCATGCGGTCGCGGCGGCCGCCGCGTCGAGGTGCTCGAGTGCGACGGGCGCCGCGTCGAGCGCGAACGCCTCGGCGAAGCGCCGCGCCATGCGCGCCCGCATCGCGTCCATCGCGGCCGCGCCGGCGCCGAGCTCGGCGGCGACCGACGTCATCTGCACGCCGTCCAGGCCGCACGCGACGACCCAGCCGAACGGCTGCAGGTCGTTGCAGACGTTGATCGCGAAGCCATGCGTCGTGACACCGCGAGCGACGTGGACACCGATCGAGGCGATCTTTCGGTCGGCGGCCGTCCAGACGCCGGTGAAGTCGGGTCCGTCGTCGGGGCGGGCGTGCGCCGCGACCCCGGCGTCGGCGAGCGCCGCGACGATCGCGCGCTCGATCGTGCGCAGATAGGCGATGACGTCGTCGATGCGCATGATCGGATAGCCGACGAGCTGTCCGGGACCGTGGTAGGTGATCTTGCCGCCGCGGTCGGTGTCGACGACGTCGATGCCCTGTTCGCGGTACCAGGCCTCGCCCAGCGGCAGCTCGCGCGCGTCCGAGCGCCGGCCGCGGGTGTACACCGGCGGGTGCTCGAGCAGCAGCAGCGTGTCGGGGATGCGGTCCGCCTGACGCGCCGCGCGCACGCGCTCCTGCAGGGACAGGGCCTCGCGGTACTCGATCGTCGGCAGGCGGCAGACCCAGAGCTCGATGGCGCCGCTGGTCATGAGCCGATCATCGCAGGCTCCTCGTGGTCGCCGAAGACGCTGAGCGTCATCGCCCGAAACGCCTGCGCGGCCGGCGAGTGGCGGCGCCCGGCGCGCGACGCGAGCGTCACCTCGCGCGTCAGCTCGGGCTCGACGATGCGCGCCAGCGCGACGGGTGCGCCCGGCCCGGTCGCGTCCGAGCGCGGCAGGATCGCGACGCCGAGCCCGCTCGACACGAGGCTGCGGATGCGGCGGCTCTCGTTCGACTCCAGCGCGATCCTCGGCTCGAAGCCCGCCGCCGCCGCGGCGGAGTCCAGCAGCTCGCGCACCTTCGACCCGGTCCGGAAGCTGATGAAGGAGTCGTCCGCAAGCTCGATGAGGGCGACGTCGTCGCGGCTCGCGAGCGCGTGGTGCGTCGGCAGCACGGCCACGATCTCCTCGGAGACGAGCCGGTGCAAGTCCAGGTCGCGACGGCGGATGCGCTTGGTGACCGACAGGAACGCGAGGTCGATCACGTCGTCGCGCAGCATCTCGGCAAGCTCCTCGCTGGACTGCTCGCGGACGCTGAGCTCGACCGCGGGATGGTTGCGGTGAAACGACGCCAGCAGGAGCGACAGGTCGACGGGGCCCATCGTGTGCAGCGCTCCGACGGCGAGGCGCCCGCCCTCGATCCCGGCGAGCGTCTCGAGCTCGGCCTGCGCGGCGTCGACCTCGGCGAGGATCCGGCGCGCGCGGGCGACGAGCAGCTCGCCGGCGTCGGTCAGCGCGACGCGCCGGGTCGTGCGCTCGACGAGCGCGAGGCCGACCTGCGACTCCAGCCGGCGGATCTGCTGCGACAGCGCGGGCTGGGCGATGTGCTCGCGCGCGGCGGCGCGCGTGAAGTGGCGTTCGTCGGCGAGCGCGACGAGGTAGCGCAGCTGGCGAAGCTCCATATCGATGTCTTATGAGTTCTAGCAGATATCGGTATTTGACTTCTTAGTCGCGCTCGGTCACCATGCTTCGTGCCATCAGCTCGCGCATCCACCGGGACCGGCCGTCCCCTCCCCCTTGCCGGCCCTGGCGGGTGCGCTGTCCCCCCGAGTAGTGCGAAGGGCGCGTCGTCTCCTCCCGGCGCGCCCTTCGTCGTTCTCGGGCCATTGTCGCGCGGGGCTATGCTCGACGCGTGCGCATCGCCGATGCCTTCCGCGCAGCCGTCGCCCGTGACGTCAGCGACCACGACTTCGTGCTGCGATGCACGTGCGGCACGCAGCAGCGTCTCGACGAGATGACGCTCGACGACTGCGGCGAGATCGTGCTGTACGACTGCGCGCGCTGCATGCGCAGCATGGTCGGCGTGCTGAGCGACGATCCCGAGCTCGAGCTGCGTGCCCCGGGCCCCTTGACGCGCCGCCAGGAGGAGGCGGGGCACCGCCTGAACGGCTACATCATCGGCTCGAAGGTCGACGTCGCGCTGCGCCCCGAGGACGCCGACGCAGATCTCGTGCTGATCCCCGCGACGCCGAACTTCTTCACGCAGTACCGCTACCTGTAGGCCCCCGGCGCAGCCGGCGCCTCAGGCCTCGTAGCTCTCCACGCGCTTCTTCACGTTCGCCAGGAAGCGCGCGGCGAGCGCGCCGTCGAGCGCGCGGTGGTCCCAGGAGAGGCCGAGGATGACCATCGGACGGATCGCGATCGCGTCCTCGCCGAAGGCGTCGGTGACGACCACCGGCCGCTTGACGATCGCCTCGACGTCGAGGATCGCGACCTGCGGCTGGGCGATGACCGGGGTCGCCATCAACGAGCCGAACTGCCCGGGATTGGTGATCGTGAACGTCGCACCGCGCACGTCGTCGGGCGTCAGCTGGCGCGAGCGGGCGCGGCGGGCGACGTCGCGGATGCGCCGCGCGAGCCCTTCCGGCGACAGATCCTGGGCGCCGCGCACGACCGGCACGATGAGCCCGTCCTCGCCGAGCGAGACCGCGATGCCGAGGTTGACCTGCTCGTGGACGGTGTGCGTCTCGCCCTCCAGCCAGGCGTTGAGCAGCGGAAACTCGACGAGCGCGCTGATCGTGCAGCGCGCGATCAGCGGCAGCGCGGTGATGCCGAGCTGCCTGCGCGCGAGCTCGACGCGCGAGACGTCGACCTCGATCCACGTCGTGCAGGTCGCGGCGGTCTCCAGCGAGCGCTTCATGTGGTCGCCGATCGACTGGCGCATCCGCGACAGCGGCCGTCCCTCCGGCGGGACGTAGCGAGCGCTCGGCGACGCCTCCGCGCCGGGCCGGTAGGGGCTCTCGATGTGCAGCGGCGGCTCGTCACGCGACGCGCCGGCGCCGGCGTCGGCACCGCGCGCGCGGACATAGGCGAGGACGTCCTTCTTCTGCACGCGTCCTTCGCGGCCGCTGCCCTCGACCTCGTCGAGGTCGACGCCGTGCTCGTCGGCGATCCGCTGTACGACAGGCGAGTAGCGGCGGGCGGCGGCGCCGCGCGCCGCTGCCGGCCGTGCGGCCGCGGCCGGGGTCGCCGCCGCCGCCGACGGGCCCGGCGCGGCGTCGTGCTCGGAGCTGTGCGGCTGGCCGGGGCGCGCGTCGGTCGCGATCCGCGCGAGCGTCGTGCCGACCCCGACCGTGACGCCCACCTGCACGAGCACCTCGACGAGGCGGCCGCTCGCCGGCGACGGTACCTCGGTGTCGATCTTGTCGGTCGAGATCTCGCAGATCGTCTCGTCGGCCTCGACCCAGTCGCCGCGCTGCTTGCGCCACTCGACGACCGTGCCCTCGGCGACCGAGACGCCCATCTGCGGCATCGTCACGTCGACGACGGTCGCACGATCAGTACTCGAGGAGCTGACGGCAGGCCTCCCTCACGCGGTCGACGGACGGCAGGACGGCCGCCTCGAGCGGCGGCGAGAACGGGATCGGCACGTCGGGCGAGGCGACGCGCAGGACGGGCCCGTCGAGGTCCTCGAAGCCGCGCTCGGCGATCAGCGCGGCGACCTGGGCGCCGGCCGCGCACGTCTGGTTGGCCTCGTCGAGGACGACGACCTTCGAGCAGTCGCGGACAGCGCCGAGGATCGCCTCCTCGTCGAGCGGCACGAGCGAGCGCAGGTCGAGCACCATGATCGAGGCGCCGTCGAGGTCGGCGGTCGCCTCGAGCGCGGTGTGGACCATCGCGCCGTACGTGATGACGACGAGGTCCGAGCCCTCGCGCGCGACCCGCGCCCGAAACGGCGTCTCGTAGGAGCCCTCCGGCACGTCGCCCCTGACGCGCCGGTAGAGGTTCTTGTGCTCCATGTAGAGGACCGGATTGGGATCGCGGATGCTCGCGATGATCATCCCCTTGGCGTCCTCGGCCGTGCTCGGGACGACGACCTTCAGCCCTGGCGCGTGCATGAACCACGCCTCCGGGTTCTGCGAGTGGAACGGGCCGCCGGAGAAGCCGCCGCCGCTCGGCAGCCGGACGGTGATGTTCACCGGCAGGCCCTGGCGGTAGTACATCTTGCCCGCGACGTTGACGATCTGGTCGAAGCCGCAGGAGACGAAGTCCGCGAACTGCATCTCGCACACCGGCCTCATGCCGACGACGGCGGCGCCGACGGCGGTGCCCACGATCCCGGACTCGGCGAGCGGCGTGTCCATCACGCGGTCGGCTCCGAACTCCTCGATGAAGCCGTCGGTGACCTTGAAGGCGCCGCCGTAGACGCCGATGTCCTCGCCCATGAGCAGGACCCGCTCGTCGTTGCGCATCTCGGTCCGCAGGCCGTCGGAGATCGCCCGCAGGTAGGTCATCTCGCTCATTGCGACCGCCGGCCGTTGGCTGCGGCCCCGGAGGCCGGCGAGCGATCCTGCGAAAATCCGCTCCACGGGGCGAGGCCGTCCTCGAGCAGGATCTCCTCGCCGTCGCGCGGGTGGAACACTCGCTCCGTCGCCGTGGCGGGATCCGGCATCGGCCCGGCGAGCGCCGTCTGCGCGGCGGCGTCGACCTCGGCGCGAACCTCCGCGCGCAGCGCGTCGACGTCGACGCCGAGCTCTGAGACGCGGGCGCTCTGACGGTCGATCGGGTCCTTCTTGCGCCACTCCTCGACGAGCGCCTTGGGGACGTACTTCATGTCGTCGTGGGCGCCGTGACCGTGCATGCGCATCGTCACCGCCTCGATCAGCGTCGGGCCGCCACCAGAGATCGCCCGCTCGCGCGCGACCCGCGTGGCCTCGAACGTCGCCTCGACGTCGTTGCCGTCGACCGAGACGCCGGGAAAGCCGTATGCCGCCGCGCGCTGCACCGGGTTGACCGCGAACTGCTGGCTGATCGGCGTCGAGTAGGCGAACTGGTTGTTCTCCAGGACGAAGATCACCGGCAGCTGCTGGACGCCGGCCCAGTTCATCGCCTCGTGGAAGTCGCCGCGCGAGGTCGATCCGTCGCCGAACCACGTCAGCGCGCAGCGCCGCTCGCCGCGCAGCTTGAAGGCCATCGCCATGCCCGCCGCGACGAGCATCATGTCGGGCAGCATCGAGACCATCCCGACGCAGCCGGTGCGGTGATCGCCGAAGTGCACGTTGCCGTCACGGCCGCGCGTGATGCCGGCCTCGCGCCCCATGTACTGGCTGAAGATCGCCGCGGGCTGCACGCCGCGGACGAGGTGCGCACCGAGGTCGCGGTGCAGGACGCACAGGCGGTCGGCCGCCGACATCGCCCACGTCGCACCGACCGACACGGCCTCCTGGCCGAACCCGTCGTAGAAGGATCCCGGCACCTTGCCCTGGCGGTAGAGGTTCATCGCGCGCTCCTCGATCGCGCGCATGAGGAGCATCGCGCGCAGCAGGCCGACGCGGTCGTCCGTCGTCAGCTGCGCAAGTGGGTTCTCCAGGGCGGGGGTGCGGGGACCGGACTGAACTTCCGTGCTGCTGGTCGCCATCATCGCCTTTCGCTCTGTGCGGTCGAGGCCGGGATCTCCGCCTCACCATGACGACGCCCCGTCGGGATCTCCGCGCGAGGCGCGAACCGTCGTCTCCGAGGGTAGCGCGTCGTACGCTGGTTGCATGGCGCAGGTCACACGAGAACGTCGCCAGCAAGGCCTGCGGCGCCTTCGCTGGCGGCTGCGGGGGGCGTGGCTGTGGCCGACGTTCGTCGTCGTGACGGTGCTCGAGACGGGTCTGCTGCACTGGCTGCCGATCGCCGGCGACGGCAGCGGCTTCATCGCGGCGCTGCTGCTCGCGGGCTGTCTGAACGTCGCCGCCATCGCGGTGCTCGGCGGGCTCGGCGGCGTCGTGCTGCGTCGCATGCGCCGCGACCTGCCGAAGGTCGTCGCCGACGACTACGCCGGCCTCGCCGCGCTCGCGGTCGTCGCCGCTGCCTTCGTCGTGGCCGGGCTCGCGCACCGCCCCGAGCTCGCGGCCGAGCGCGAGGCGTTCGCCGCGCAGTCGCTGGCCGTCCGGCTGTGGGTCGAGGCGCACGGGGACGACTTCGCCCGCGCGCACGTCGACCGCGCCGACTCGTTGCTCATCGACGACGATCTGTACCGCACCTGCGTCCCCCAGCCCGACCCGAAGCGCTGGTTGTGTCTCATCGTGGACACGTCGCGGCGCCCGCCGCGCATCAGACGTGACGAGAACCGCGAGTCCAATGCCGAGCAGATTCCCCGGTGGGGGTTCAGGTAACGGCGCGAGCTGCCGATACCTCTCGCATGGCAGCGCCAAGGGGGCTCTTCGCATCGGTCGGCGCCAGCGCGATGCTCGTCGCCGCGGCGGCGCTGTCGCTGCTGGCCGTGAGCGCGGTGTTCGCCTTCGGCGGCTGGTCGAGCGCCCCCTCGGCGTCCGTCGAGCGGCCCGCGCTGGTGTTCGCCGGAGGGTCCCCGCCGCCCGCCGCCGCTCGCAGTGCAGCCCGTCCCGGCGTCCTTCGCCCCCCGGTGCAGCGTGCGTCGCGCACGGCTCGCCCCACGCTTCGCGCCGGCACCTCCAGCGCGGTTCGCGCCGCCCAGCCGCCGCTCACCAGCCGGCCGGTGACCACCGCGAAGTCCCTCCCCGAGCTGAGCCCGCCGGAGAGGGGCAGCGGCGCGCCGCCGCCTCCGCCCCCACCGGCCGCGCCGCAGCCACGCGTCGGCGACGGCGTGCGCAAGGCGGGCGAGGGCCTCAGCGCCACGGTGAAGGGCACCGGCGCCGCACTCGGCGCGGCCACGCAGCCGCTCGCCCCGCCGGTCAGCACGGCCGTCCAGCAGGTGCTGAACTTCGTCGCCGAGCTCGTGGCCCGCAC
>DASZOA010000383.1:0-2578 GCA_035551055.1 Solirubrobacteraceae bacterium | reverse complement strand
TCGACGCCGACCGGGTCGTTGGACTGCTCGCAGACGACGCCCGCGCGGATGAAGACGCCGGCGAGCGTGCGGGCGAGGTCCTCGTTCGTCGAGGCGGCGACGAGGGCGGCGCCCTCGCTGACCATCTCGCGCGCACGCTCGCCGGCGTCTTCATCCGCGCGGGCGTCGTCTGCGAGCAGTCCAACGACCCGGTCGGTGTCGAGCTCGCCGGCGCCGCGAAGAACGCCGCCGCGCTGGCCGCCGGCGCGACCGAGGCGCAGGGCCTCAACGCCGCCGGCGCCGCCGCCGGGCACATCTTCGCCGAGGTCTGGCGCTACGGCGACGCGCAGGGCGCGCGGCCGGAGTCGATGCTCGGCCTGGCGGGGACCGGCGACCTCGTCGCCACCGTGCTCGCGCCGCAGAGCCGCAGCCGCCGCGCCGGCGAGCTGCTCGCGGCGGGCGTGCCGGCCACGGAGATCCCCGAGCGGATCGGGCAGGCGGTCGAGGCGCTCGAGTCCGTGCCGCTGCTCGCGCGCGCGCTGAGCCACGCCGGGTTCGAGGCCACGGTCACCGACGGGCTGGCGAAGCTGATCTCCGGTGAGCTTCCGCTCGACGACTGGATCGCGCTCGTGCGCACGACGGTGCCGCCGCCGGCGCGCTGGCGGCGGCGCCCGGCCCCCGGCGCAGGCGCGCGGCTGCTGGCGCGGCTGCTCGGCCTCAGCCGCGACTGGCGAGCGTCGTGACGATCGCCTCGTAGACGCCCGCGCCGTAGGACTCCTCGGCGATCCGCACGTTCGCGCGCCCGGCGATCGCGTCGCGCAGGGTCGGGTCGCGCCGCACGGCGTTGGCGACGAACCAGAACGTCCCGACGTGCGCCGCGGTCTCCATGTCCTCGCGCGAGTCGCCGACGGCGATCACCTCTTCGGGACGCAGGCCGCGGGCGTGCATGTGGCGTGCGACGGCGTTGGCCTTGGAGGCCCCGCGCGGGACGAGGTGGTAGGCGCGCACCTCGTCGAGCGCGACGAGGTCCGGCGAGCGGCGGTGCACGCCGCCGTTGTCGACGAGCCGCAGCCCGCCGTGGCCGCGCTCGGCGAGCAGCGCGTCGGCCTCGGCCGCGTCGACGAGCCCGCGGAAGAGATGCGACACCTCGCGGTTGCGATGCCACGGGTCGTGGTACTCCAGCCGCCCGGCGTAGTGCTCGAGCAGCAGCGCGGCGGCGCCCGAGGCCTCGATCTGGTCGTGGATCGAGCCCGCGTCGCCGGGCAGGTAGTCGCCGGTCAGCCAGTGCTCCTCGCCCTCGAGAACGAGGCACGAGCCCGCCTCGAAGATGTACGCCGTCTGGCCGAGCAGCCGCGCGTCCTCGGCGACCTGCGCCTGGCGGCGGCCGGACATGAGCACGACCTCGGCGCCGGCGCGCTCGCACGCCTGCAGCGCGCGCACGCCCTGCAGCGTGAACGAGCCGTCGGCGGCGCGCAGCAGCGACGCGCCGGGGCCGAGCAGCGTGCTGTCGAGGTCGACGTAGGCGCAGCGCACCCCGACATCGTCGCGCACGCCTCGCAACGACCGACGGCCGCCCGGGGGGGCGGCCGTCGCCGGAGGGGAGGAGTCCGACCGAGGAGAACTAGTCGTTCGACTCCGTTTCTGTCTCTGCGGGGGAGATGGTGACCCGGCGCACGTCGATGTCGCCGTAGCGGTCGGCGGTGCTCGTGCCGGCCGGCGCGCAGTGCTTCTTCGTCACGGCGATCTTGCCCTGGAGCTTGACGCGGTGACCGACCGCCGGCAGCGTGCCCGGCGCGTAGTCGTTGAGCTTCAGCCTGAACGCGTCGCCCGCGGCGACCGTGAACTCGGCGCCGGCGACCTGGACGCGCTTCTTGGCGGCGTCCTGATCGGCGATCTCGCCCGAGCGCCGGGCGTGGGCGTTGGCCGACGTGCCCTTGAGCGTGACCGTCGCCTCGCTCGCCTCGGTGGCCGGGTCGTCCGCCGTGACGCTGACGAGCGTGCCGCGCACGACGAAGCCGACCTTGTGCGTCTTCGCGCAGCTCTTGCCGTACTTGCCCTTGGCGTGCATGCCCGACTTGCCCTTGCCCTTGGCGTGGTCGGGCTTTGCGGCCAGGCCGGTCGCCGGGACGGCGAGCAGTGCGCCTGCCGCAACCAGCGACGACAGCATCCGTGTGTTCTTCGACATGGCTTCTCCTTAGCGCTGTGTTGAGCTCCTGGCTCCAGGTTGCCTCCTTCGCGCGGTTTTAGAGCGCGCTTCTCACGGACTCCTCACGCAGCCCGGTCTCCGCGCGCCGTGCCCAGCTCGGCCAGCGGCGGGCGCGCGGGCGGGGCGTCGACCGCCCCCGCGTCGACCAGCCGCCCCTCGCGCCACAGCCGGCTCGTGACCGCGGCGAGCACGGCTGCGGCCAGCGGCGCGAGCTCCTCCAGCGGCCGGTGGCGGTTCTGGCGCGAGCCGAGGTCGACCTGCGCGAGCGCCGCGCTTCCGGCAACCGCGAAGACGTCGAGCAGCAGCCCGATCTCGACCGCGTAGCCGGTGCAGAACGCCATCCGCTCGAGCAGCTCGCGGCGCGCGGCGACCTCGCCGGCGAGCGGCTGGAGG
>DASZOA010000382.1:0-2946 GCA_035551055.1 Solirubrobacteraceae bacterium | reverse complement strand
GGCGAGACCCCCGATGAGCTGCGCGAGCCCCGCGACCGCGCGCGGATCGTGGCCCGGGACGAAGTCGTCGATGTACGGCATCGCCGCGCGCATGCCGATCGCGAGCGGCTGCTGATCGACGCTCATCGGCCGCGGGTTGATCCACACGAGCCGCCGCGACTGCAGCTGCAGCCGCCGCACCTCGTCCTCGAGCATCCTGGGGTCGCCGCGGTCCCAGCCGTCGCTGACGACGAGCACGATCGCGCCTCGGGCGAACCCGCGCCGGCCGTACGTCGCGTTGAAGTCCGACAGCGCCTGACCGATCCGCGTACCGCCCGACCAATCGGGAATCGCCGCGCGCGCGGTCTCGAGCGCCTGCTCGAGGTCGCGGCCGTCGAGCGTCTTCGTCAGGCGCGTGAGCCGCGTGGCGAACACGAACGCCTCCGCCCGTCGCGCCGCCCCGACCGCCGCCTTCAGGGATGCGAGCAGCACGCGCGAGTAGCGCTCCATCGAGCCTGAGACGTCGCAGAGGAACAGCAGCCGTCGCGGGCGCAACGTGGGCGCGTTGAACGCCAGGCGAAACGCCTCGCCATCGGTCGCCAGCGACTCGCGGACCGTGCCGCGTACGTCGAAGCGGTGCCCGTCGGGCGACGGGCGAGCGCGGCGCGAGCGGCGCGAGGGCGCCTGGCGCTTGATCTCCTGCGCGAGCAGACGCAGCGCGAGCAGCTCGTCCTGCTGGTACTCGAGGTTCTCGCGCGTGCTCAGGATCTCCTCCGAGCTCCACGCCGCGAGGATCCCCCGCTCCTGGTTGCTCGTGCCCTGCTCGCCCTCGGCGGTCGGGATGTCCTGCTTACCACGCTGGCGATCGCCGTCCAGCGGAACCGCCTCGCGGGCCTCGCCGCCGTACTGCGGCAGCGCCTCGCCTCCGTGGTGGGAGCCCTGCATGCGAGCGTCGCTCTCGCCGTGCTCGGATCCGGCCTCCTGGAGGATCAGCGGGCGCCCCTCCCAGAAGCGCTCGAAGACCGCCTCGAAGATCGGGAGCTCGGTCGGTGCGTGGACGAAGGCGGCGTACCCGGCCCAGAAGACCTGGGTGCGATCGCGGACGTCGATCTCGGCGAGGGCGCGAAGGAACGTGTGCTCGGCGTCGACGCTGGCCGAGAGGCCGAACTCGCGCAGGGCGCGACCGAGCCCGACGGCGGCCGCCATGATCGCCTGGTCGGCCGTGCTCTGCGGCTCTCCCAGCCTCATCGGTAGTTCCCCCGGCGGAACTCCTGCGCCCGCTCGGCGGAGCGTGCGACGAGCGCGTCGAGACCGCCCGCGCGGATGCGCTCGAGGTCGTCGCGCTCCTTCAGCAGCGTCCCGAGCGTCTTGCTCGCGGTCGCCGTGTCGAGCTGGTGATGGCCGAGCGCATCGAACGCCTGCACCCAGTCGAGGGTCTCGCCGACGCCCGGCGAGCGGTAGAGGTCCAACCAGCGCAGGTCCTGGACGAACGCGCACACCTGGTCGGCCAGGTGCTGGCCGACGTGCGGCAGCCGCGCGCGCGCGATCGCGACCTCGCGCTGAAGGGCGGGGTGGTCGATCCAGTGATACAGGCAGCGACGCTTGAGCGCCTCGTGCAGGTCGCGCGTGCGGTTGGACGTGATGATCACGACGGGGGGCTCGTCGGCGCGCACGACCCCGACCTCCGGGATCGTGACCTGGAAGTCCGACAGGAACTCGAGCAGGAAGGCCTCGAACTCGTCGTCCGCCCGGTCGAGCTCGTCGATCAGGAGCACTGCGCGGGGCTTCGAAAGCGCCTCCAGCAGCGGTCGGCGCAGCAGGAACTCCTCGGAGTACAGCTGCGTCGATCCGCCGGCACGCAGCTGAAGGAGCTGGCGCGGATAGTCCCAGTCGTACAGCGCGTGGTGAACGTCGATGCCCTCGTAGCACTGCAGCCGGATCAGCTCCGTCCCGGTCGCCGCCGCGAGCGCCTTCGCAAGCTCGGTCTTGCCGACGCCCGGTTCGCCCTCGACGAGCAGGGGCTTGCGAAGACGCAACGCCAGAAACACGACGGTGGCGAGCCCTTCGTCCATCAGGTAGCGCTGATTGGTCAGGGCGGCGCGCAGCTCCTGCACGGAGTTATAACCAGGCATGTACCGTCTCCTCGATCTTCTGAACGGCGATGGCCAGCGCCCGCTGAACGGGAGGCGAGAGTCCCTGGCAGAGCTCCTCGGTGTCCGCCGGCTGGCAGCCGATGATGACGACGCGGTCCGGAAGCACGCCGATCGTCTTGGCCATCGACAGCACGCGAGCCGGATTGGCGAGATGCACGTCCGGCACGTGGACCGCGTGATCGACCTCGGGCTCGATCATGAACAGGGTTCCGGGGAGAGCACCGCGATCGACGGCATCGACGAGGATGAGCCCCGAGCAGCCGACCATGAGCTCCTGCAGCAGCGCGATGCCTCCGGTCCCCGTCTCGACGACCTCGGCCCCCGGCGGCAGCTCGTTCAGCAGCTCCGTGACGGCTGGGCCGAACCCGTCGTCCCCGCGAAGCACGTTCCCGACGCCCGCGACGAGCACGCGCTGGGACCGGACGTCGACCGGGTCGGGCGGGATCGCGGTGCTCACGCCACGTTGGCCGCGACCTGGACGATGCCGTCGGTCACCGTGACCGGCACCACCGCCAGTGCGGGCTCGTCGGGTGTGTCATCCACGCGCTTGCCCGAACGGGCGTCGTAGGCGCAGTTGTGCCATGGACACACGATGACCGAACCCGTCAGGCGACCGCCGTCGAGCGGCAGCCGGCCACCGGCGCTCGGGCAGAGGTTGATGAACGCGTAGGGCTCGCCGGCGAGGCGGAGGACGAGCACAGAACGGCCCTCGACGTCCACGGCCTTCATCGTTCCCTCGGGCAGATCGTCGAATGCGCCGACGTCGACGAACACCGGCCGCCGCAGCTTCTCGATCTGCAGGAGCTCGGCGCCG
>DASZOA010000381.1:0-1767 GCA_035551055.1 Solirubrobacteraceae bacterium | reverse complement strand
TCGCGGGCCACGCCGGTCACCTGCTCCGCGAAGGTGCGCAGCGTCGCGGTCATCGAGTTGATCGTGTCCGCGAGCGCGGCCACCTCGCCCTTTGCCTCGACGACGAACTCCTGGTCGAGGTCGCCCTCGGCCACCGCTGTTACCACCTTGACGATGCCCCGCACCTGCGCGGTGAGGTTCGAGGCCATCGAGTTGACGTTCTCGGTGAGGTCGCGCCACGTTCCCGAGAGGCCCTTGACCTTCGCCTGGCCGCCGAGCTTGCCGTCGGTGCCGACCTCGCGCGCGACGCGCGTGACCTCGTCGGTGAACGCGGAGAGCTGATCGACCATCTCGTTGACGGTCGTGCCGATCGCGGCGAACTCGCCCTTGACCGGCTGGCCTTCGATCGTCAGCGCCATCTTCTGACTCAGGTCGCCGCGGGCGACCGACTGGATGACGCGCGAGATCTCGGTCGTCGGCCGCGCGAGGTCGTCGATGATCGCGTTGACGGACTCGACGGCGTCGTTCCACGCGCCGTCGGCGGCGCCGAGCGAGACGCGCTCGGTCATGCGGCCCTTGCCGCCGATGATCCGGCTCACCCGCGCGAGCTCCTTCGCCATCCGGGCGTTGAGCGCGATGAGCTCGTTCGTGCGCTGCTGGACGTCTCCCATGAGGTCGCGCCGGCGCGCGGGCAGCCGCACCGCGAAGTTGCCGTCGCGCGCCTCGGTCAGGACCCGCAGCAGCGCCGCGAGCGCGGGATCCTCGTGCGCGCCGTCGTCGTCGCCGCCGGTCGAGCTTGCCCGCGTGGCGCCGTCACCGGCGGCCCGTCTGCGTGCCGGAGTCTTCGCGTCACTCGCCATGCTTACCTCCAGCTCATTCGGTCGGCCCCGAACACGGGATAGCACGTTCGGGTGCCGTCTGCGAAGAGCGGCACGCGCCGCGCTTGCCAAGCCGGCGTTTTGACGCGCCGGACCGGGCGCGCCGCGTGCCGCGCGCCGCCGCCTACGCGCGCAAGCAGCCCCGCCGCGCGTCAGGAGTGGGCGTGGGCGCGGACTTCCTCGATGTCCGTCTTGACGCTGTCGATCGTCTGCTCGGGAGCGGCGGGCGCGGCGCGCTTGAGCTGTCGGCGGCCGACGAGGGCCATCACGCCGGCGAGCCCGAGCAGCGCTGCGGCCACGATGAGCGCGGCCACCCAGGCCGCGACGGCGGTCGCGAGCAGGAGCACGAGCATCGCGATCAGCGTGCCGAGCGCGAACAGCGCGACGAGCCCGGCCGCGGCGAGCATGCCGGCGCCGATGCCGGCGTGCTTGGCCTTCTCGGTGACCTCGAGCCGTGCGAGCGCCAGCTCCTGGCGGATGAGCTGCTGGGTCTGCTCGGAGACCTGCTTGACGAGCTCTGCTGCCGAGGGTTCGCGGGGCGGCGTTCGCGAGCTTTCCATCGCGCTCCTGGGTACCTCTGCCGCCGCCCGCCCAAACGTCAGGCGGCGGCCATCCGCTCGTCGTGCTCGGCCACCGCGCGGAGCCGTTCGATCGCGCTGCGGATCAGCCGCGAGACCTGCATCTGGCTGACGCCGAACATGGCGCCGATCTCGCTCTGGGTCATGTCCTCCTCGAAGCGCAGGCGCAGGATCTCCTGGTCGCGCGTGCTCAGCCCGCGCGCGAGCTGGCTGACGAGGACGCGCTCCTCCGAGCGCGCGTAGCCGGGATCGACGGTCCCGACGAGGTCGCCGAGCGAGCGCGTCGCGTCGTCGCAGTCGAGCGTCGCGTCGAGCGAGGTCCCGCGCTGCGC
>DASZOA010000380.1:0-9285 GCA_035551055.1 Solirubrobacteraceae bacterium | reverse complement strand
CGATGCGCCGCTTGGAGTCGACGAGCTCGGCGCGCAGGTCGCGATCGGACAGCCGCGTCAGATGGGGGTGCGAGACCGTGTGCGAGCCGATCTCGACGCCCTGGCGTGCGAGCTCGCGCAGCGTGTCCCACGGCATCGTCAGAAGCTCGTCCTCGCGCGCGGGCACGCGACCGCGCAACTCCGAGACGTGGAACGGCCGGCCGTCCTCGGCGAACCCGGTGCAGGCGAAGATCGTGACGCCCACGCCGAGCCGTTGCAGCGCCGGCAGCACCCCGGCGACGTTGCGGAAGGCGTCGTCGAACGTCACGTGCAGCGTCAGCCGCTCGTCGGTGAGCGCCGAGACCGCGTCGACCGGGCGATAGCCGCGCCGCAGCAGCATCCGGACCTGACGCTCGATCGTCGCCGCCGGGATCGCGAGCGGGTCGTCCCAGCAGTCGGTGACGGCGTGGTAGCAGAGGACCAGTGAGCGCAGGCGCACGGCCCGCGGACTCTACGCGGGCAATCGAAACCCGGCGCGCGCGGGAAGGCCTGCGAGGATCATCGCGTTCCGTGGCACCTCGCCGCCTACAGACCGATCCGCTCTTCGACGTCCGCAGCGACGGCATCGTCGCGCGGTACCGGCGAGCGCTGCGGGCCAACCGGCTGCTCGTCGCGATGATCGTCGTCGCCGCCATGGCGGCGCAGGGACTCGTGCTGCTCGTCGCGGCGCCGCGCTATGAGGCCACCGCACAGCTGTTCGTGAGCCCCGTACCGCCCGAGGAGGCGCGCTTCGTCGGGCTTCCGGTCCTGCGCCAGCTCGCCTGGGATCCGACGCGGACGATGGTGACCGCCGCGGAGGTGCTCGAGACGCGAGCGGCGGCGGCCGCGCTGGCGCGAGCGCTCGGACCGCCGACGACGCCCGAGCAGATCCTCGAGACGGTCTCGGTCGAGCCACTCGGCCAGACCGACCTCGTCGGCGTCACCGCGGCGGCGAGCACGAGGCGCGACGCGGCCGAGATCGCGAACGGCTTCGCGCAGGCGGTGCTGTCCGAGCGTGCGCGAGCGCTGCGGGAGGCTGCGAGCGCGCAGATCGCCCGCCTCGAGGGCCAGCTCGCCGCGGCGCGCCGGCCGCCGGCGACCTGCGGCGGCGCATCGTGGCGCTGAGAGAGGTGGCGGCCGGCGGCGACCCGTCGCTGTCGCTGGCCGAGCCCGCACACCCGCCCGCGCGTCCGACCGGCGCATCGCCGCTGTTCCTGCTGCTGCTCGCGGGGCTGGAGGGATTCGCGATCGGCTCGCTCGCCGCCGTTCTCCGGCAGGCGCTCGGGCGCTCGGTCCGCGACGAGCGCGAGGCGGCCGCGCTGTATCCGCTGCCGGTCCTGGCCCGCGTCGCGCTGCGCCCGCGCGGGCAGGCTGGCGCGGGGACCGATGCGCCGTGGTTTCTCGGCCGCGCCCGCCGCGAGGCCCTCCGGACGCTGCTGGGCCGGCTCGACCGGCACGAGCGGGGCGGCGTGGCGATGATCGCCAGCGCCTGCCACGGCGACGGCAGGACGACGGCGGCGATCGACCTCGCCGCCGCGATCGCTCAGACCGGCAACTCCGTCGTCCTGCTCGACTTCGATCTGCGCCGCCCGGCCGTGGGCCGGGCGCTCGGCGTGCGACAGGTCCCGCTGGGCGCCCTCGCGCGCGCGGACTTCCAGCTCATCGATGCGCTCGTGCCGGCACCCGGCCTCAGCTCGCTGTCGGTGCTCGCGACGAAGCTCGGGCGCGACGGCGACGGGTCGATCGCTGCCGTCAGGCGGCGGCTGCCCGAGCTGATCGACGCCGCCCGGCGCAGCGCGGCCTGGATCGTCGTCGACACCGCGCCGGTCGCCGAGGCCGACGACGCACTGGCGATCGCGCCCCACGTCGACGACGTCGTCGTGGTGATCCGCCCGGGAGCCACCGACCAGAGAGCCTTCGAGGCGCTGCGCGAACGGCTCGAAGCCAGCTCCGACCGGCGCCCGGTGGGCCTCGTCGTGACCTCCGCGGAGGCGGGCCGGAAGGCCTCCGACGGCGACCGGCGCCATCCGCCGTCCGAGCCCGATCCGGTCGTCTCGGCGGCCGGCGGCGAGCGGCGCTCGTAGGCGCTCTTCGCCTGCAGACGCGTCCATCTCACGAGACGCAGTGCGGGTGAGCAGCGAGGCACTCGTGGCGATCGTTCACCTCCCGGCCGGCGGGCGGCATCGCGACGCCGTAGCGCCCAAAGCCGTGTCCGAAGGGGCCTTGCCGCTGCCGCCGTACCGCGCGTAGCGTGATGCATGGTGCTCTCACAGCAGGATCTCAACGCTCGGAGGGCGCGGGCGAGCGAGCAGACGACCCCGGCCGTGCCTGTCGTCGCTCCCGAGACCGCGGTCGCCGTGGCGGCCGGCGCGGCGCCTCGCAGCGCCGTGACAGGCGCACCGGCGGACACGCTGGGCGGCGTGCTCGCGCGGACGGTCACCAGCCGCGACGGCGCTCGCTTCGGCGGGGATCCGGGGGCTGTCTCGGTGGGACGCATCAGCGCGGGCCCGGTGCTGCAGCGCCGCGACGTCATCGTGCAGGCCGGCTACATGACCGGGGACATGTTCGGCATCGCGGCCGCGCTGGCGCTCGGCGACTTCGGGGTGCTGATCCTCAAGGAGGACCCGCACGGCGGGCGCGAGGAGCGGAGCGCGCTGCTGAAGGCCTTCTACGAGGCGACGCTGCGGGAGACCGGGGTCGGCGCCGCCGAGATCAGGCGTCGCGTGAAGCTGCTCGAGGTCGGGGACGCACAGACGGAATTCAAGAGCCTGACCGCGAAGATCAAGTCCACTGACCCGGGGTGGACCGCTCATCTGGAGCAGCTCGACACGTTCAAGCGCCTCGCGGGCCTCGACCCGCGCGACAGGTTTCAGTCTCCCGGCCACGCGACCTGGAAGGTCGGCGACGCGTTCGGCGGGGCGCCGCGCGCCTCACTCGAGAAGGTCCGCAAGGCCTGGGCCACGAAGGTCGTCGGGCCGAGCGAGGATCAGCTCAAGGAGTACCTCAAGGACAAGGGCATCGTGCCGGAGAAGAAGTACGCGCTGCTGTGGGTGCGCCTGAGCGCCAAGCGCAGGTCCGGCGGCGCCCACCCCGAGCTGGACACCAGCGTGCAGGGCGTGCGCGACCTCAAGGCCGCCCTGAAGGAGGGCGGCCGCGACGTGATCATCGTCGGAGACCGTCCCAACAAGACCGACGTGCTCGAGGACGCGATCGACATGGTCGAGTTCTGGAACGACGACGCCTTCAAGGCCTTCACGGGGCTCCAGGGCCGGCTCGCCCAGCTGCGGCTGTTCGACTACATGGTGCGCAAGGGCTACGACGTCGTCAGCATCGGCATGCGCAGCGGAGCGATGGAGGGCCCCGCGCTGCTCGGAATGCCGACGGTCTACATCGAAGAGCAGGGCAACCTGCAACACGAGCGGATGGAGAAGTGGCTCTCCAAGGTGCCTGGCTGGACGCAGGCGCAGGTCGCGGCCCTCCCCACGCGGACCGGCCGGCGCACCCAGCAGCCCGATCGAACCGCGACATTTCCCGTGCTGGACAAGCGCCAGCGCGATGCCGTCGGCGCGGTCAGCCGCGAACTGCGCAAGGCATACGAGTGGACCCGCACGGAGCTGATCGCGGCCTACGACCCAGACGAGACGGCGTTCAAGACCGCGTTCGCCAAAGCAGTCGGCCAGCGTGTCTGTCAACGGCTTGGCGAGCGGCTGGACGAGTGGCACCGCGCGTACGACGCCTGGGCCGAAGCCTGGTGGGAGCTCGACACGCATGAGAAAGCGGTAGCCGCTCTCACCGGACTCCCTGTCGAGACCGTACGCGACAAGCTCAGGACGCTGCGCGGGACGGCGACCAGCGTCCACAAGGGCCTCGCGGACTTCGTTCGGGAGGCGCTCGCGAGCCTCGGGGTCGAGCACACCAAGGAGCTGGCTGCCGCGCTTGCGACGTGGCGCTCGCAGTACAGCGGCAAGGTCTCGCTGAGCAAGGGGTTCGACCCCGAGGATGTGACCCTGATCTTGCAGGCGAGCGCGAGCGCCGTCACCCAGGCTCGGTTCGCGCGCGTCAAGCGCGAACAGGCCGTCCTGCTCGGCGAGATCGACGAGCTCACGCGGATGCGCGCCGGTGCCGCGGCGAAGTACGTCGACCGGAACGTCACCGCCAAGCCGGCTGCCGACGAATTCCGCGGCGGCTGGCTCAGCTTCGCCGTCGATGGCCTGAAGCAGAAGCTCGCGCTCGGACCGACGACACCACTCGCCGAGGTCCAGAACCGCTTCAAGCTCTTCATCAGAGAGGGTGACGGGCAGACGTGGAATCAGCTGCTCACGGCCAAGCTCTCGACGCTTCACGGACTCCTGTATCCGGCCTAGGTGGCGCAGCGCGCCTACCGCAAGCTCGGCATCTCCCGACGCGAGGAGCTGTGCACGCCTGGCCTCCGGAGCCGGTGAGTAGCCGCGCCGGCGCCCGAGCGGACGGCGAGTAGCGCCGTTCTCAGGAGCGACCGACCGGCGACGGCGCCGACTGCTCGACCCGGGCACCGCCTTCGCGCGACGGGGTCGAGCGTTCCGACTCGCGCAGCTCGGCCGAGCGGCTCGACGCCAGCACCGCGATCGTCCGGACGAGGATCTCGAGGTCGAACGCCAGCGAGCGATGCCTGAGGTAGTACAGGTCGTGGCAGAGCTTCCAGGCCGACCCGGACTCCGAGCGCGCGTAGCCGCAGCGGATCTGCGCCCAGCCGGTGAGCCCGGGCTTGACCAGGTGGCGGCGCGAGTAGAACGCCAGCCCCGACTCGAGCCGCGCGACGAGCTCGGGCTGCTCCGGGCGCGGACCGACCAGGCTCATCTCGCCGCGCAGGACGTTGTACAGCTGGGGCAGCTCGTCGATGTGCAGCCGGCGCAGCAGCTGCCCGACGCGCGTAACGCGTGGGTCGTCCGACGAGCACCACCGCTGCGCCTCGGGCTCGGCGCTCATGCGCATCGTCCTGAGCTTGTAGATCGTGAACGGCCGGCCGCGCTCGCCGATGCGCAGCTGCCGGTACAGCACGGGGCCGCCGTCGAGCTTGATCAGCAGCGCGCTGATCGCCAGCAGCGGGAGGCACGCGAGCCCGACGGCCGCTCCGCCGACGATGTCGAGCGCGCGCTTGGCCGGCGTGTCGGCGGGCGGGAACCTGGGGTGCACGACGTACTGAAACCACGCTGAGTTGATCTCCTCCAGCGGGATGTGGCCGAACGCGTCCTCGTAGAACGAGCACAGCTCACACGCCCGGACCGGTTCGGTGGCCGCCACCGCCAGGAGCTTGTCGAACACCTCGAGCCGGGGAACGCCGCGACCGACGAGGACGAGGTCGATCTGGTGGCGCCGAGCGAGCGAGCCGAGCTCGCTGAGCGAGCCGAGCGGCCGCGGCCGGGGGAAGTCGTCGTCGGCGGCGGCGTCGCGCGCGATCCAGCCGACGAACGTGTAGCGGCCCACCGGATTGATCTCGAACTCCTGCTCGAGCGCCACCGCCGACTCCTGGGTGCCGACGATCGCGACGCGTGTGGAGCGTCGCGGGGTCGGCGTGAGCGACAGGAGGATCACCGCGATCGCCGCGCCGGCCATGCCGTAGACGGCCGGGAGCGCGAGGCCCGCCGAGAGGAGCACGGCCACCGCGGGCGCGACCACGACGCAGAGGGGTACGAGCGTGCGCCGGCGCAGCGTCGCCGGGGCCGGGGGGGCCGGCTGCGGCTCGCCCGCGTCATGCAGCCGCTCCTCGGCCGGCGGCTGCGCCGGCCTCGTCACGCGACTTCTCATCGAGCGTCTATTCGCTGCGATCGTCTTCGAGGCGCGTGCGGCCTCGGACGTCGTGGTGACGTCGGCGCGATGCGGCGTCGGAGACGCTTGGTCCCGTTGCCCGTCAGTCACCCTGTCCATGGTTCCCCTGTCCGTCGTGCGCGTTCCAATGTTCCAACGCAACGCCACGACGCTGGTTGGAACCTGAGGGGAATTCAAGACGTTTTCCGGCCGTCGTCGATGCACATCCCCGCGCATCGGCGGCGAGGCGCAGCAGCGCGCGACCGCGGCGGCGCGCGCACGCGCCGGCGGGCGTCAGATCACCAGCGGTAGTGCGCGAAGGCCTTGTTGGCCTGCGCCATGCGGTAGATGTCGTCCTTGCGCTTGTACGCCCCGCCCTGCTGGGACTGGGCGTCCATGAGCTCGTTGGCGAGCCGTTGCGCCATCGTGCGCTCGCGGCGCTGGCGGGCGAACTCGACGAGCCAGCGGACGGCGAGCGTGCGGGCGCGACGCGCCGGGACCTCGACGGGCACCTGGTAGGTCGCGCCGCCGACGCGCCGCGAGCGGACCTCGAGCACCGGGGTCAGCGCCTTGATCGACAGCTCGAGCTGCTCGACGGGGTCCTTGCCGGTCCGCTCGCCGATGATCGCCAGCGCGTCGTAGACGATCTTCTCGGCGATCGACTTCTTGCCGTCGAGCATCACCTTGTTGATGACCTGCTGGACGACGCGCGAGCGGAGCATGGGATCCGGCTCGATCGGCCGGATCGTGGCGGCGGAGCGGCGCGGCATCTACTTCTTCTTCACGCCGTACTGGCTGCGTGCCTTCTTGCGGTCGCTGACGCCCGCCGCGTCGAGCGTGCCGCGCACGACCTTGTAGCGCACGCCCGGCAGGTCCTTCACCCGGCCGCCGCGGACGAGCACCACCGAGTGCTCCTGGAGGTTGTGGCCCTCCCCCGGGATGTAGGCGGTCACCTCGATCGAGCCGGTGATCCGCACGCGCGCGACCTTGCGCAGCGCGGAGTTCGGCTTCTTCGGCGTCGTCGTGTAGACACGGGTGCACACGCCGCGGCGCTGCGGCGCGGCGACCTTCTTCTTGCGGCCCTTGCCCGACTTCAGGCCCGGGGTCGCGAGCTTCTTCTTGGGCGCCTTGCGGCCCTTGCGGACGAGCTGTGAGGTCGTAGGCATGCGGCGGCTGATGCTAGCAACCCGGCGACGGCCTCAGCCGCCGGCGCGCACGGGCCTGAGGTCGAGACCGGCGGCGCGCCCACCGCCCGGCGCGGGGTACGTGATGCGATAGCGCGCGCCCGGGCGGTGCCCGAACGTGCGCCGGAAGCTGCTGCGCCCGTCGACCTCGATGCGCTGCAGGCGCTTCCAACGCCCGCGCGCCACGCGGCGCTGGATCACGATCGCCTTGCGTCCGGCGCCGAGCCGCAGGCGCCCGTACAGCAGCACCCTGCCCTTGCGCTGCAGCTGTGCGAAGAGGCCCGCGAGGAACGTCCTGGCGGCGATCTTCTCGCTGCCGTCGACGTTCAGCAGCCCCGTCGAGTACTCGCCGAACGGCCGCGCCTCGCTCTGCGAGACGCGCACCGGCGCGGGCGGCTGGTCGCGGAGCAGAAACTGCGAGAACGAGCGCACGGTCCGGACGCGCTCGGCGAGGTACTCGGCCCAGGTCAGCCAGCGCGCCTGCTGGCGCTCGTCGACGCGCGGGCGGCCCGGGATGCCCTTCGTCTCGTAGCCGAACTCCGTCAGGTAGATGAAGCGGTTGCGGGGCGCCAAGCGCTTCATCCTGACGAGCTTGTTCAGCGTCTTGGCGAGCACGGGCAGGTCGGCGAGGCGCAGGTCGCCGCGCTCGGTCTCCGGATCGCTGACGCGCGACGGGCGCTCGTTCTGCGAGTACGGGTGGTGCGACCAGCCGTCGCCGGGCAGCGTGGTGAAGCTCGCGCAGTCACCGGTCCTGCGCGGCTTGAGCCGGGCATCGACGCAGGCCAGCTCGCGCAGGAACTCCAGCGGCGCCACGGGGCCGGTGCCGGGCCGGCCGCCGCCGGTGCTCGACGTGTTCCCGATGAGCACCGTGGCGCTGCGACGAACCCGCTTGACGGCCGCGTAGCCGGCGCGCAGCATCGGGCGGTAGACGGCCGGGCTCGCGGGCCTGACGCCCTGCCACTGCGGCAGCAGCAGGCCGGGATGGTTGGGCTCGTTCCAGATGATGAAGCGGTCGACCTTCGGCAGCGGCGCGGCGGGGGCCGCGGCGGCGCCGCTCTGCGCGGCGCGCGCGCGCCTGCCGGGCGGGATCAGGTCGGGCAGCGGGAACGGGACGAGCCCGCCGGTCAGCTCTTCGATCAGGCTTGCGTCCTGGTTCGGGGCCGGCGGCGGCGCGGCGGCGGGCGGCGGCCTGAACGCCCCCGAGTAGCGCAGCGCGACCGCGGTGGCGAAGTCCGCGTAGGCCTGCGGATCGATGTTCGTCCGCGCGCGCGGGCCCGGCGGATCGCTCGTCGCCCAGTGCGGCGCCCAGAAGCCGATGTCGACGAGCGCCTTCAGGCCGGCGGCGCGGATCGCGCGAATCGCGGTGTCCAGGCCCCGCCAGCGCTCCTGCTCGTAGGCCCCGGGATCGGCCGCGTCGAAGCCCGCCGGCTTGGTCTCCGACTCGGCGGCGCGGGTCAGCGACGACCAGCTCGCGGTGACCCGGACGCGGTCGATGCCGAGCTGCTTCATCCGCGCGACCGCCGCCTGGACCTCGGGCGCCGGCCGGTAGAGCAGCAGCCCGTCGTCCTGCAGGATCGTCTCCAGCGCGCGGCTCGGAGCGGTCGCCTTGGCCTTCGCCGCGGCGGGCGCCGACGCCGCGACGAGCGCGGCGAGCGCGATCGCGAGCACGGCCACGCTCCTCCCCCGGTGCGTCATGCCACGAGAGTCTGACCGCTGCATCGCCGTCGTGCGCCGCCGCCCTGCCGGCTCGTCGCGCTCGTGCTGGCAGCATCACCTCGGATGAGCCAGTTCACGATCCGTCCGGCGACGACGTCCGACCTCGGCATGATCGCCGACACCCTCGTCGAGGGGCTCTCGACGTACCGCGGCTGGACGCCGACGGCGTGGAGCCCGCCGGCGCGCATGGACATGCTCATCGGGCTGCTGCAGCGCTTTCCGCGCGATGGCTCCTGGGCGCACGTGGCCCTCGTCGGCCACGAGCCGGCCGGGCACATCGTGCTCCGGCCCGATCGCGACGACGACGAGCGGCCGCGCGCGGACGTCGCGCTGCTGAGCCAGCTGTTCGTCCGCGAGCGGCACTGGGGAAGCGGCCTGGCCCAGCAGCTGCACGAGATCGGCGTGCGCGGCATGACCGAGCGCGGGTTCACGCGGGGGCGGCTGCTCGTGGCGACCGGGCACGGCCGCGCGCGCGCGTTCTACGAGCGCCAGGGCTGGCGCCCGACGGGCGCGCTCGAGACCTCGCGCGAGCTCGGCCTCGAGCTCGCGGAGTACGTCCTGGAGCTCACGTAGGTAGCTAGGC
>DASZOA010000379.1:0-7320 GCA_035551055.1 Solirubrobacteraceae bacterium | reverse complement strand
CACCCCGGCATTCCCGAGCGACCGCCGCGCACCGACGCCTGGCCGCAGTTCCTGGCCCAGGCCCGCCGGCGCCGCTTCGACGTGGCGATCCAGGCCTACGGTGCGCGACCCGCGGCGGACGAGGTGACGGCGCAGATCCCCGCGCGCCACCGCGCGGGCTTCGCGGTCGCCGGTTCTGTCGGCACGGACCCGAGCAGGCATCTGCCGTACCCGCACGATCGCCACGAGATCGACCGCCACCTCGACCTGATGAGACTGCTCGGCGCGCCGCCGGCCGACCGCGCGCTGGAGCTCCCGCTGACCGCCGACGACCGGCGCGCGGCCGCGGGCGTGCGCACCGGCGCCGGGTTGACGCCGCCCTACGCGCTGCTGCATCCCGGCGCGACGTCCTCGAGTCGGCGCTGGCCGCCGCAGCACTTCGCGGCGGTCGGCGACGCGCTCGCGGCACGCGGGCTGGCGGTCGCGGTCACGGGCGTCGCCGCCGAGGCGCCCGTCACGGCGGCGGTCGTGTCCGCGATGTCGGCGCCCGCCGCGGACCTGTCGGGCCGCACGACGCTCGGCTCGCTGGCGGCCCTGCTCGACGACGCCGCGCTGCTCGTGGCGAGCGACACCGGCGTCGCGCACCTGGCCGCCGCGGTCCGGACGCCGTCGGTGACGGCGTTTTTGTCCGGCGACCCGGTGCGCTGGGCGCACCCTTCACCGCTCCACCGAACCGCGCGCGTCGACGTCGGCTGCAATCCCTGCCCCCACCTGGACTGCCCGATCGATCACCGCTGCGCGGCGCGGCTGTCGCCGGGCGCGGTGCTCGCCGAGGCCGAGCAGCTGCTGGCGCGGCCGCCGGCGCCCCCCGAATGCCAGCGCGCGCGCGCGTAGCAGGCGACGATCGCGTCGCGGTACGCGTCGGGCGCGTGCCGCTCGCGCACGCGACGCCAGGCCGCCGCTCCCAGCTCGGCCGCCAGCGCCCGGTCCTCGGCCAGCTCGACGATCGCGGCGGCGAGCGCGCGCCCGTCGCCGGGCGGGAAGAGGATGCCGTCGACGCCGTCGTCGATCAGCTCGCGCATCGTCCCGAGGTCGGACGCGATCGCGGGAACGCCGACCGCGGCGGCCTCGAGGATCGCCAGCGGACAGTTCTCGACCCAGATCGACGGCACCAGCGCGGCCGTCGCACCGGCGAGCGCTGCGTGGACGTCGGCGTGATCGGCGAGCCCGCGCAGCTCGATCGGCAGCCCGCGCGCCGCCTCCTGCAGCCGCTGAGCCGAACGCCCGGCGCCGAGCACGGTGATCCGCGCGCGATCGCCGAGCCTGCGCGCCGCGTCGACGAGCGTGGCGAGTCCCTTGGCGGGCGTCAGGCGCGCGGCGAAGACGAACTCCGGCGCCCCCGGCGCCGGTCCGCGCGGCGCCGGCGCGGCGTGCACGGCGTTGCGAACGACCGCGATGCGATCGGCCGGCAGCCCGCCCAGCCGCATCACGGCCGCCAGGTGCTCGCTCGGCGAGACGAGCACATCGATGCGGTGATACGCGCCGCGGCTGCGGTTGAGCAGGACCTCGGCGGCGGCACGGGCGCTCGCGCACCGCGACCCGTGCAGGCAGGCGAGGCGGACGGCGTGAGCGGGCGTGCCGGTGACGCAGCGCCGGCATTGCCCGTCGGGCGCCAGCAGGATGCCGTTGGGACAGACGGCGCGATAGTCATGCAGGGTCATGACCGTCGGCACCCGCGCGGCGTGCAGGGCGTCGACCACCGACAGCGTCAGGCGCTCGTAGACGTTGTGCACGTGCGCCACGTCGGGTCGGCGGCGGGCAACGGCGCGCGCGACCGCCCGCCGGCACGCCGGCGAGTAGATCCCGGCGCGGCGCCCCGCGGGCGCCGCGAGCGTCGTCACGTCGTGTCCGGCCTGCGCGAGGACGCCGGCCGTCGTCGCCGTGACCGTCTGCGCCCCGCCGCCCGCGCCGACATCGTTGTTGATCAGCAGCACGCGCACGTCGACGAGCGCTGCTACCCCGATCCGCTGCGTCCGGCGCGGTCGGTCGGGGTACGGGCCGCCCGCGGGATGCGCGTGCTGCGTGTGACATCCGTGTTCGAGCCACCGCTCGGCGCCTGGCTGGGCACGGGCGCCGCGCTCGATCCCGTCGGCGGCATGCAGACCCACACGGGCGCGCTCACGCGGGTGCTCGACGCCTCCGGCGTGCGCCAGGACGTCGTCAGCGCCCACCGGCCCGGCGCGGGAGCGCGCGAGCGATTCGGCGAGCACTCGACCGTCTGGCGGATCGGCGTACCGATCCGCGCCGCGCGACAGCTGTGGGCGCCGGGCGCGGCCGCGCTGTCGCTCGCGCTCGCCCGCCGGGCCGACCTCGTGCACGCCCACGCCGGCGAGGACGTCGCCGCGCTTCCGATCGCGCTGGCGGCCGCGCGCGCCGCGGGGGTCCCGCTCGTCGTCACGCTGCACACGAGCCTCGCGCACACGGCGGTCGCCGACCCGGTCGGCCGCCGGCTCGTCCATCGTCTCGGCGCCTGCGCCGAGCGGCGCGTGGTGCGCGTCGCCGACGCCGTCGTCGTCCTGACCGAGCGCATGCGCGCGCTGCTGCTCGCCGGCGGCGTCGACGCCGCCCGCGTCCAGGTCGTTCCCTCGGGCATCGCGTACGCCACGTTCTCCGGGGCGTTCGACGATCCGCTGCCGCGGCTCGCCCGGCCGCGGGTTGTCTTCGTCGGCCGGCTGGTCCCGCAGAAGGATCCGCTGACCGTGGTCGAGCTGGCCGCGCGGCTGAGCTCCCGCGCCCGCGTCGTGATGATCGGCGACGGACCGCAGCGCGCGCTCGTCGAGCGGCGGGTCGCCGATCTGCGCCTGCACGGACGCGTCGTCGTCACCGGGTTCGTCTCTGCGGCGGAGGTCGCCGCGCACCTCGCGCACGCCGACGTCATGGTCCTCCCGTCGCGCTACGAGGAGCTCGGCACGGCAGTGCTGGAGGCGATGGCGCTCGGCGTCCCCGTCGTCGCGTCGCGCACCGGAGGGCTTCCCGACGTCGTCGACGACGGGCGCACCGGGCTGCTCGTCGAGCCCGGCGACGCGCCGGCGTTCGCGCGCGCCGTCGATGCGCTCGTCGCCGACCCGGCGCGGCGCCACGCGATGGCCGGCGCGGCACGGCGGCGCGCCCGCGGCTACGACTGGGACCGCCTGGCGCAGCGCGTGCTCGCGACGTACCGGCTGGTCGCACCGCGCGAGACGATCCGGCTGGCCCCCGCGACGGCGGGCGCGGCGTGACGGCGACCGTCGCGGTGCTGATGCCGACCTACGCGCAGGCGGCGTTCCTGCCGCGCGCGGTCGCCTCGCTGCGCGGGCAGACGTTCGAGGACTGGGAGCTCGTGATCGTCGACGACGGCTCGCCCGACGACACGCCGGCGACCGTCGCCGCGCGGGCCGCCGACGAACGGATCCGCTACCACCGCCTGGCGGCGAACGGCGGGCTCGGGCGGTCGCTCAACGTCGCGCTCGACCTCGCCGCGGCCGACCGCATCGCCTATCTGCCCTCCGACGACGTCCTGCTGCGCGACCACCTCGCGACGCTCCTCGACCTGCTCGGCGACGGCGCCGTCCTCGCCCACACCCGCTGCCGCCCGGCGGACCGGATCCTGCAGCTCGTCCAGCTCATGCACCGGCGCACGGAGGACCGCTGGCTGGAGCGCGACGAGCTCGAGAGCGACGACCACGAGCGGCTCTTCCTGGGGGCCCTGCGCGGCCGCGGCCCGATGGTCGCCAGCGAGCGCGTGACGTGCGAATGGACGCAGCACCCCCACCAGCGCCACCGCGCGATCCGCGAGCGCCTCGACGGGGGGCTCAACGTCTTCCGCCAGCGCTATCGCGTCGCGGCGCCGCTGCGCTTCGCGCCGTCCGACGGCGCCTTGACCGACGAGGTCGCGCGCTACGCGCGGTGGCGTGCGCGGCCCCGGCCGCCCCGCTCGCCGGACGGCCTGCGGATCCTGCTCGCGGGCGAGCTGGCCTTCAACCCCGACCGGATCGTCGCCTTCGAGGAGCGCGGCCACGAGCTGCTCGGGCTGTGGGCCGACGACCCGCTGCACTTCAACACGGTCGGGCCGCTGCCGTTCGGGCACGTCCGCGACCTCCCGCGGCGCGGATGGCAAGCGGCCGTCCGGGCCGCCGCGCCGGACGTCGTCTACGCGCTGCTGAACTGGCGCGCGGTCCCGCTGGCGCACGAGATCGTCTGCGCCGAGCCGGGGATCCGCTTCGTCTTTCACTTCAAGGAGGCGCCCCAGCGGTGCATCGCGCGCGGCGAGTGGGCGATGCTCGCCGACGTCGTGCGCCGCGCCGACGCCTGCCTGTTCGCCACCGACGAGGAGCGCGCCTGGTTCCACGCGGCGCTGCCGCGGCTCGACCCGGCACGGACGCACGTCATGGACGGCGACCTGCCCAAGCGCGAGTGGCTCGACGGCGCCCTCTCGACGCGCCTGTCGCAGACCGACGGCGCCGTCCACACCGTGCTCCTCGGGCGCCCGTACGGGTGGACCGACGACCTCGATCGGGCGCTGCGGGAGCGCGAAGTCATCGTGCACGTCCACGCCGCCGGACGGTCGGTCCAGCCGCAGGACTGGGTCGAGGTCCTGTCGCGCTACGACGCCGGCTGGATGCACGTCGCGCGCGCCGCCAACGGCGGGGACATCCGAGCGGCGATCTGGGACGACCTGAACGTGCCGTCGCGCACGGCGACGCTGCTGGCCGCCGGCCTGCCGCTCATCGTGCCGCGCAGTCCGGCGGGCGCCGTCAGCGCCATCGAGCGGGTCGCCCGGCAGACCGGCGCGGGCGTGCTGTACGGCGACGTCGACGAGCTTGCCGGCGCGTTACGCGACGAGGCGCGGATGGAGGCGCGCCGTGCGGCCGCGTGGCGCGCCCGCGAGCAGTTCACGTTCGACGCGCACGTCGACCGCCTGATCGAGATCCTGCGCGGTCCCTGAGCGTGGCGCGACCGGGCCGAGGCGGCGACGTTTGCCGAGCCGGGGGCGCGGCAAGCAGGTGCTCATGTGCGCCCAGGACGCAGCGTCGCCGGCTGCGGCTCGGCTCGAGCTCGGCGGCGCCTGGCACGACACGACGCGCCGCGCGCTCGTCATGGGCATCCTCAACCGCACGCGCGACTCGTTCTTCGACGGCGGCTCGTACCTGCAGCTCGAGGCGCTCCTCGGTCGCGCCGACCGCCTCGTCGCCGACGGCGCGGACATCCTGGACGTCGGCGGCCGGGCGGGCGGCGTCGGCACCGAGCGCGTGTCGGTGGCCGAGGAGTCCGAGCGCGTGGGCGGCGCAATCGAGGCGCTGCGGGCGCGGTTCGACGTGCCGCTGTCGATCGACACGTGGCGCGCGCCGGTGGCCGCGGTCGGCCTGTCGGCCGGCGCGACGCTCGTCAACGACATGAGCGGCTTCGCCGATCCAGAGATGCTGCCGACGGCGGTCCGTCACCGCGCGTCGGTCGTCGCGACGCACATTCGCCTCCCGCCGGGCGTGCCCGACCCCGAGCCGCGCTACGACGACGTCGTCGACGACGTGGCGGGCGCGCTCGACGAGCTCGTCGACCGCGCTGTGGCCGCGGGAGTCCCCGGCGAGCGAATCGTCGTCGATCCGGGGCTCGACCTCGGCAAGACGTGGCGCCAGTCGCTGCGGCTGCTCGGCGCGATCGAGCGTTTCGCGAGCGGCGGCAGGCCGGTGCTCGTCGCCGCCTCGAACAAGATCTTCCTCGGGCGCGCGCTCGGCTTGGAGCCGGACGAGCGCTCGATCGCGACCGCCGCGGCATGCACCCTGGCGGCCGCCCGCGGAGGCGGCATCCTGCGCGTCCACGACGCGCGCATCGGCCGGCAGGTCGCCGACCTCGTCGCGGCGGTCGCCGACGCCGCGAGCGCCTGACCCTCGCGTGCGGCGCGCCTGCGATCAGCGCAAGGCCGAGGCGCCGTGGCGCGGCCGCGGGCGTACCGCCGCGACGACCTCCTCGGCACAGTCGATCGCCTGGCGCATGCAGTCGTCCATGTCGACGTAGACGTAGTTGGCCAGGCGGCCGGCGAAGAACAGCGGGCGCGCGCCGAGCACCGCGCGCAGGTGGTCCTGATAGCGGCGGTTGAGCCTGCTGTTGCGCTCGCTCTCGATCGGATAGCAGCGGGTCGGCGCGCCGGTGAACTCGAAGCCGAGCACGGTGCCGTCGCAGCGCTGGCGGGAGGCGTGCTTGGTCTCGTGGATGCGGATGAACGGAAACTCGGCGCCGGGGTAGTTGACGACCATCGCGCCCTGGGCGTACTCGACGTGCGGCACGTGCACGGCGCGCACGACGATGCCGCGCCACTCCAGCTCGCCGAGGCGCGCGCCGCACAGCACGTCGAGCGGGCACGTCAGGACGGTCGCAGCCGGGTCGGTCTCGCGATGCCAGGCCGCCAGGTCGTCGAGGCGGACGTCGATCCCGGTGCGCAGCTCGATCAGCGGGTCGTCGAGCAGGCCGTCGATGAGGTCGGTGTAGCCGTTGGGACCCGCGGGCCAGCCCTGGAAGCGATCGCCGAACAGGTACGGGTCGTCGTCCCAGCGCACCGAGACCCGGCGTGGCGCCCACCGCGCCGGCAGCTCGCGCGCCGGCCGGCCCCACTGCTTCTCGGTGTAGGGCCGCACGAAGCGCTCGTAGAGGATCGGGCCCATGAGCTCCAGGCACCACTGCTCGAAGTCGGCGGCGCGGGCGCGCGCCGCGAGATCGACGCCGCGCCGCTCCGCGAGCTGACGGTGGATCTCCTTGGCGTCGGACTGGCGGTCGATCTCCGAGACGAGGATCGGCCAGTTGAGGACCTTGCCGTCGGCCACGATGTCGACGCGGTGGCGGTAGTCGTTGAACGGGGTCATCGTGTTCGCCAGCCGCCAGACCTCCTCGTCGTCGGTGTGGAAGATGTGCGAGCCGTGCGGCTCGTACAGCACGCCGTGGGCGTGGTCTGAGCGGATCAGCCCGCCGGGGGCGGCGCTGCGCTCGAGCAGCGTCGAGGCGACGCCCTCGCGCGCAAGGCGGTGGGCCAGCGTGCAGCCGGTGAGCCCGGCGCCGATGATCAGCGTGCGCACCAGCTCCGTCGTCTACCCCGCCGAGCGCCTCCGCGACCCGCGCCGTCCGCGCGCCGACGATGCCGGGCCCGCCGCTCCCGGCCGCGGCGGCGATGCCTCGGCGTCAGCGGCGTTCGGCTTCGCTGGCCGAGGCGCCCAGCGCCGACAGCACGATGATGGCCGCGCCGACGAAGGCCTCGTTCCAGCGCACGGCGGCTGATCGATCCCACAGGAACGCCGACGCGAGCACCCAGATGCC
>DASZOA010000378.1:0-11289 GCA_035551055.1 Solirubrobacteraceae bacterium | reverse complement strand
GCGCGACCTCGCCGGCATCGAGCGCGTCGTGCTGGGCTCGCGGTGAGCGCCGCCGAGTTCGAGCAGTGCATCGCCGGCGGCGGCGTCGCGGTGTTCCCCGCCGACACCGTCTACGGGCTGGCCTGCGATCCCGGCTCGCCCGCCGCCGTCGCCCGCCTGTACGAGCTCAAGGGACGCCCTGCCGACAAGCCCGCGGCGGTGATGTTCTTCGCGCTCGGGCCCGCGCTGGCCGCGCTGCCCGAGCTCGTCCCGCCGCTGCGCGCCGCGCTGCAGGCGCTGCTGCCGGGCGCCGTCACGCTGCTGCTGCCCAACCCGCTCGCGCGCTACCCGCTGGCCTGCGGGCCCGACCCGTGGACGCTCGGGCTGCGCGTGCCCGCGCCGGGGCCGCTGGCCGCCGTCCCCGTGCCCGTCCTGCAGTCGAGCGCCAACCGCTCCGGCGGCGCGGACCCGTGCACCGTCGAGGAGATCGACGCCGCGATCCGCGACGGCGCCGATCTCGTCGTCGACGGCGGCCGGCTGCCGGGCACCCCGTCGACGGTCGTCGACCTGCGCCGCTACGCGTCCGGCGGCGGCTGGAGCGTCGTGCGCGACGGCGCGGTCGCGCGCGAGGAGATCGCCGCCGCGCTGTGATCGCGCGTACCATCAGGTCATGCGCATCGCGATGGGTTCAGATCACGCGGGCTTCGAGCTCAAGGAGCACGTCAAGGCGCACCTGCAGGGCGCCGGCCACGACGTCGTCGACGTCGGTACCGACTCGGACGAGTCGACGGACTATCCCACCTACGCGCGCCCGGCGGCGCGCCTCGTCGCCGACGGCGAGGCCGATCGCGGGGTGCTCGTCTGCGGCTCCGGCGTGGGGGTCTCGATCGTCGCCAACAAGGTCCCCGGCGTGCGCGCGGTCAACGCGCACGATCCCGACGAGGCGCAGCTCGCGCGCGCCCACAACGACGTCAACGTGCTGACGCTGTCGGGCAGCCGGATCGAGCCCGAGACGGCCGACGAGATCGTGCAGGCGTTTCTCGACGGCGAGTTCGAGGGCGGACGCCACGAGCGCCGGGTGGCGCTGATCGACGACGACGACTGACAGGCGCGCGAGAGCTCACGCGCCGGTCGCGACGCGCTCGAGTACCGCCGCCATCCGCGCCGCCTGACGCCGCACGTCGTGCTCGCCGGCGGCCCGGCGGGCCGCGGGATTCGGCGACGGCAGCCGCGCCGCCCGGTCGAGCGCGCCGGCCAGGGCGGGCACGTCGCCCGGCGCCACGAGCACGCCGGCCTCGGGCGTCACGAACTCGGGCGGGCCGCCGTTCGTCGTCGCCACCACGCTGCGCTCCATCGCCATCGCCTCGAGCGCGGCCTGGCCGAACGGCTCGGCCAGCGACGGCTGGCACAGCACGTCGCAGGCGGCGATCCACTGCGGCACCGCGGGATGGGGCACGCGCCCGACGAGGCGCACCCCCGGCCGGTCCGCCAGGCGGTCGCGCAGCGGCCCGTCGCCGACGAACGCGAGGCTGCCGCGCCCGAGGCGCGCGAACGCGTCGGCGAGCGCGACCACGCCCTTGCGCTCGATCAGCGAGCCGACGGCGAGGAACGCGGGGCGGTCGTCGCCCCAGCCGAGTGCCGCGCGCGCCTGTGCCGCGTCGCGCGGGGCGAAGACCTCGAGGTCGACGCCGCAGTCGATGACCTCGATCGGCGGCCGCACGGGGCCGAGCCGCCCGGCGAGCCAGCGCGAGTTGCAGATCAGCGCCTCGGCGCGCGCGAGGACCCCGCGCGTGGCCAGTGCCAGCGCCCGCGAGCGGCGTGCGTTCTCGACGTCGGTGCCGTGTGCCATGACGACCAGCGGCGCGCGCGCGGCCGCCGCGGCGGCGGCGCCGGCCGCGCCGGCGGGAAACAGGAAGTGCGCGAAGACGACGTCCGGACGCTTGCGCCGCGCCGCCGCGACCGCTGCGCCGGTCAGCCGCGCGTACTTCGCCGGGCTGCCGCCGCGCCGATCGATCGCGCCGACGTCGACGTCGTGGCCCAGCCGCCGCAGCGCGCGCGCGACGTCGGCGACGAACACGCCGAGGTCGGGATCGCGCGGGCCCGGCCACATCTGCGTGACGAGCAGGATCCTCATCGCCCGGCGTGCTGCTGCCAGAGCACGAAGCACAGCAGCCCCCACAGCGCGCGCGAGTGGTCGTCGCGGCGCGCGAGGTGCTCGTCGAGGAGCCGCGCGACCGGCGCCGGGTCGAGCACGCCGCCGCGCCGCAGCGCGGCCGGGGAGAGCAGGTCGCGCGCCATCGGCAGCAGCGGGCCGCGCAGCCAGGCCGCCATCGGGATCGAGAAGCCGCGCTTGGCGCCGCGCGCGACCTCGCGCGGCAGCAGCGTCGCGGCGACGGAGCGCAGCAGCCGCTTCTTCGCCAGGCCGCGCACCTTCGCGGAGGTCGGCAGCGCGAGGGCGAGCTCGGCGACGACGGGGTCGAGGAACGGCACACGGACCTCGACGGAGTGCGCCATGCTCATGCGATCGGTCTTCGTGAGCAGGTCGTCGGCGAGGTAGGGCACGAGGTCGACGTCCTGCAGGCGCGCCAGCGGCTCGGCGCCGGCCGTCTCGGCGTAGCGGGCGCGCAGCAGGTCGACGGGGTCCTGCGGGCGGCGGCCGTCGAGCAGCGGCGCGAGCAGGCGCGCTCGCACATCGGGGGCGAGGATCTCCTTCCAGCCGTGGTGGCGCTCGAGCGGTGGCAGGTGCGCGGCGCGGACGAAGCGTCGCGCGCGGTAGTCGAGGCTGACGCGCCGCGACGAGCTCGGCACGCGCTCCACGAGCGGTCGCGCGAGGCGCGCCACCCCGCCCAGCCGCGCCGCGAGCAGGTCGGCGGCGTAGGTGTGGTAGCCGCCGAACAGCTCGTCGCCGCCCTCGCCGCTGAGCGCGACCTTGACGTGCCGGCCGGTCAGCCGCGCCACGGCGTCGACCGGCAGCGCCGAGCTGTCGGCGTACGGCTCGTCGAACGCCGTCGCGATCCACGCCAGCCGCTCGGCGGCGTCGGGCCCGAGGATCGTCTCGTGGTGGTCGGCGCCCAGCCGCCGCGCGACGAGCCGCGCGCGGTCGAGCTCGTCGAAGCTGCGCTCGTCAAAGCCGATCGAGAACGTGCGCAGCCGCTCGCCGGACTGCTGGGCGGCGAGCGCGGCCAGCAGCCCCGAGTCGACGCCGCCGCTCAGCCAGACGCCGACCGGGACGTCGCTGACGAGATGCGCGGCAACGCTGTCGCGCAGCCGGTCGGCGAGCTCGGCGGCGAGCTCGCGCTCGTCGTCGTCGCGGACCTCGGGCGCGGCGACGGGCGCGGGGCGGCACCAGCGGCGAAGCTCGGGCGCGCCGCCCGGCCGCCACGACAGCAGCGTGCCGGGCTCGAGCTTGCGCACGTCGCGGAAGATCGTCAGCGGCGAGGGGATGCTGTTGAACGCGAAGTACGACTCGACCGCGTCGCGGTCGAGCTCGCCGCGGAAGCCCGGCAGCTCGCGCAGCGCCTTGAGCTCGGAGGCGAAGCTCAGCACGCCGTCGGCGGCGCGCCAGTACAGCGGCTTGATGCCGAAGCGGTCCCGCGCGAGCAGCAGCCGGCGCTCGCGCGCGTCCCACACGGCGAGCGCGAACATGCCGCGCAGCGCGTCGAGCATCCGCTCGCCGCGCTCCTCGTACAGATGCACGAGGACCTCGGTGTCGCAGCGCGTCGCGAAGCGGTGCCCGGCGCGCTCGAGCTCGCGCCGCAGCGCCGCGTGGTTGAGGATCTCGCCGTTCTGGACGGCGTGGACGCGGCCGTCCTCGGAGGAGATCGGCTGGCGGCCGCCGGCGAGGTCGATGATCGCCAGCCGCCGGGCGGCGAGCGCCACGGGACCGTCGGTCACCGACGCCGCGTCGTCCGGCCCGCGGTGCACGAGCGAGGCGCTCATCGCCTGAAGCGGCGTCACGTCGACCGGGCCGCCGCCGAGCGCGGCGAGGCCGCAGATGCCGCACACGTCAGGCCCCCGGCGGGGGTGCGCCGGTCAGCTCGGCGCGCATCCGCCGCAGCAGCCGGGCGACCGTCGCGATCACGATGTGCGCGTAGAGGCGCACGGAACGGTCGGCGAGGTACTCGAGGTCGTGGGCGAGCTTCTCGGCCCACGTCGTGTCGCGGCGCATCCGCAGCTGCGCGAAGCCGGTCAGGCCCGGGCGCACGACGAGCCGCTGCCAGTACTGCGGGATGTCGACGACGAGCTCCTCGAAGAAGACCGGGCGGATCGGGCGCGGCCCGACGATCGACATCTCGCCGCGCAGCACGTTGAACAGCTGCGGCAGCTCGTCGAGCTGGGTCGCGCGCAGCACCCGCCCGACGCGGGTGTGCTCGCTCTCGGTCACGCGGTCGAGCTCGCGGTCCTGCAGCCGCCCGAGCCGCTGCTCGGCGTCGGGGCGCAGCGTGCGCAGCTTGTACATCGTGAACGTGTGTCCGGCGCGGCCGACGCGCAGGCCGCGGTACAGGACCGGGGACCCCGAGGTGAGCTTGATCGACAGCGCCGCCAGCCCCATGACGGGCCCGCCGGGCACCAGCAGGAGCGATGCGAGCACGATGTCCAGCCCGCGCAGGACGCGGTCGACGGGTCGCGGGCGCAGCGCCGGGTCGTCGAGCGCGGCGTAGCGCGCCGCCAGGTCCTGGCTGAACGCGAGCTGGGCCGAGCGGCGCCGCTCGGCCGGCGCCTGCGGCTCGGGGATCGTCCGCCACAGCTTCGTCGTCACGCCGCCTCCAGCATGAGGTCGACGAGCAGGTCCGGGTCGCGCCGGGCGGTCGGCTCGCGGCGCTCGTGCTTGACGATCTCGATCGCCCGCACGTCGGTCGCCGGCCGCAGCCGCCCCGCGCGGATCAGCGCCTCGTCGACGGCGCCGAGCCGGCCGCCGTAGGTCGTGTAGACGGGCGTGCCGAGCGCGACGGCCTCGCGGTTCATCGTCCCACCGGCGGAGATCACGAGATCGGCGAGCGCGATCAGGCTCTGGGCGTCGAGCGCGCCCTCGGGGACGATGACGCTCGGCAGCGCCATCGCGCGCAGGGCCCGCCGCTGCTCGTGGGTGCGGGGGATGACGACGGCGTGCACCCCCGCGTCATGCCCGATGTGCTGCAGGACCTGCACGTACAGCGGGTTCGAGCGCCGGTGGTACAGCGACACGTCGGGCGGCGGGCGGACGACCACGACCGTGCGCCGTTCGTCGACGCTCAGGCGCGCGAGCAGCCCGCGGTCGGGCTCGAAGTCCGCCAGGTAGTACTCCTCCTTGATGCCGGGGTAGTGGCGCAGGCGCTCGGCGGTGACGCCGTAGCGGCGCAGGCGCTGCAGCGAGATCGCCTCGGGGACGAGCACGCGCCGCGCGATCCGGCAGCCGATGTTGTGCTGCAGCGTCGCCCACTCGTAGTCGAAGGTGTTGCACGACGGGACGCCGAGCAGCCGGGCGACGAGCGCCAGGTCGTTGGAGCCGTGCGCCACCGCCAGCGCCGGCGCGAAGCGGCGCACGCGGCGGTACAGACGCGCCGTCCGCCCGGCCAGGCTCGCCGCCTTGGCCGCCATCGAGGCGCCGCCGTGCGCTCCGACGACCGTCGGCTCGATCCCGTGCAGCCGGCAGAGGTCGATCGTCTGCGCGTAGTCGCGCGCGGTGACGAGCAGCTCGTGTCCGCGCGCGCGCAGGCGCGTCAGCAGCGGCCGGAACACGACCGGATGGGCGGGTGCTGTGAGGTCGACCCAGATTCGCATGGACGTCGCGCCTTCCCTGGCCCGCTCGGCGTCGTCGGGGGAGGACCACGCGGGCACAGTCTGCCATCCGCGGCGACCGGCCGGCCGGCTGCCGCCCCGGATGGGATGCTGTTCGCGATGCCGCCCTCGCCCTGGGACGCAGTCGGAGCCGCGGCGCTCGCCGCGGCGGTCGTCGTCTGCCTGACGCCGCTCGTCGTGCGGCTCGCCCGCCGCATCGGCGCCGTCGACGAGCCGCGCGCGCGCGGCCTGTCCGATCGGCCGATGCCGCGGCTCGGCGGCGTCGCGATCTTCGCCGGCGTGCTCGTCGCCGCGGTCGCGTTCCTGCCGCTCGACGGCACCTTCGGCGCGATCGTCGTCGGCGCCTGCATCATCACCGCCGTCGGGGTCGTCGACGACGTCTTCGAGCTGAGCGCCCCGGTCAAGCTGCTCGGGCAGACGGGGGCGGCGCTCGTCCCGGTGCTCGAGGGCGTGCGCGTCTACGACTTCACGCTGCCGTTCGTGCATCGCGTCGAGCTCGGCGATCTCGGCATCCCGCTCACGGTGGCGGGGATCGTGCTGATCATGAACGTCGTCAACTTCTCCGACGGCGTCGACGGGCTCGCCGCCGGCGTCTGCGCGATCGCGGCCGCCGCCTTCGTCGTCATCGCCTTCGACCTCGAGCGCGCGAACGCGGCCGTGCTGGCCGCGATCATCGCCGGCGCCGCACTCGGGTTCCTCGTGCACAACTTCCACCCCGCGACGGTCTTCATGGGCGACTGCGGCTCGAACCTGCTCGGGCTGCTGCTCGCCTGCGTCGCCGTCGAGGGGACGGTCAAGACGCAGGCGGTGCTCGCGCTCGTCCTGCCGCTGATCGTGCTGGCGGTGCCGTTCCTCGACACGACGTTCGTCGTCCTGAAGCGGTTGAAGTACCGCCGGCCCTTCTACGCCGCCGACCGCGAGCACTTCCACCACCGGATGGACCGGATCGGCTTCTCGACCCGGCGGACGGTCGCCTACCTCTACGCCTGGACGCTCATGCTCGCGGGCCTGGCGATCGCGCTGCGCTTCGTGCCCTACTCGGACAACGGCGGACGCCTGCACGCCGGCTGGAGTGCCGTCATGGGCGGCCTCGGGCTGCTCGTGCTCGTCGCCTCGGTCTACCTCGTCTACGTGCTCGAGATCCTGAAGTTCAGGCGCCTGGACGCGATCCGCCTGCGCCGGCTGAAGCCCGACGCCAGCGAGGCGGAGATCGATGCCGACGTCACCGAGCGCCTGGAGACGGGGGAGTTCGACGCCGTGCAGCGCGAGACCGAGGAGTTCGAGCGGCTGCGCGGCTAGCGCTCGCCGTACACCGTCGCGATCCAGATGCGCCCGAGCGCCTCGACGAGCTCGTCGTCGTCGACGGAGCCCGGCTGGGCGAGCATCTGGTGCAGCGTGCGCTCGGTCATCCAGACGAGGGCGAAGGCGGTCGCGTCGGGCGCCGCGCCCGCGGCGGCGCTCGCGCGGCCGGCCTCGAGCTCGGCGGCGATCCGCGCGGCGCTCGCGTCCGCGAAGCGGCCGACCAGCGCGCGCCAGAACGGGCCGACGACCTCGTCGTACGTCGACAGCTCGACGATCGCGCAGACCAGCGATCCGTGGACCCGGTACAGCGCCGCGACCTTGCGCAGCGCCGCGGTGAGCTGCTCGGATCCGTCGCCCGCGCCCGACCACCAGGCGTCGGCCTCGCGGTACAGCTCGTCCGCCAGCTCGGACGCCAGGCGCATCAGCAGCTCGCGCTTGTCGGCGAAGTAGAAGTAGAACGCCGTGCGCGAGATCCCGGCGCGGCGCGCGATCCGCTCGATGCTCAGCGTCGCATAGGCCGCGCCCTCGGCGAGCAGCTCCTCCATCGCCCGCAGCACCGCGGCCTCGATCGCCTGGCGCTTCTCGGTCGGCGCGACGGGTCGCCGCGACAGGGTCTGGACCTTCATCTCGAGCGCAGCGTAGTCCTCAGCGCCGCTTGCGGTCGGCCCCAGGCACTACCGTTCCTGCCCGATGCACGTCTCCTCGCTCGACGCCGCCGAGGCGTTCGTCACGCTCGACGGCTCGACGATCCGCGAGCTGGCCGGGCGCGCGTCGCTGCCGACGAGCAACCAGTCGCTCGCCGAGGCGACGGTGCCCGTCGGCGGCGCGACCGCCGAGCACTACCACGTCCGCAGCGAGGAGCTGTACTTCCTGACCGCCGGCAGCGGCCGGCTGCGCGTGGGCGACGAGCACCGCGACGTGCACGCGGGCGAGTGCATCGTGATCCCCCCGGGCGCGGTCCACAAGCTCACGAACACCGGCGACGAGCCGCTGCGGCTGCTGTGCTGCTGCGCTCCCGCCTACAGCGACGACGACACCGTGCTGACGGGCGGCTGATGCGCCTGCGCCGCCGCACCGCGCCGCTGGCGCTGGTCACGACGATCGCCGCGCTCGCGCTCGGCCCGGCGGCGCGCGCCGCGGTGATCCCGGCGCAGCCGGGAGCCTCCGCCGCGGGGACGGCGGTCGAGGTCGGGATCGCCGACCAGAAGGCCGACATGTTCACCGACCCGCGCTTTGCCACGCTCGGCATCGGGCGCGCGCGCCTGGCCATCAGCTGGGACGCCCTGTCGAGCCCGTGGCAGGTCGCCGAGCTCGACGCCTGGCTGCAGGGCGCCCGGGAGGCGGGCGTCCAGCCGCTCGTCTCGTTCATGCACTCGCGCACGCGGCGGCGCTCGCTGCCGACGCCCGAGCGCCTGAAGTACGAGTTCCGCCGCCTGCGCCGGATGTACCCGTGGGTCACGACGTTCGCGACCTGGAACGAGGCCAACCACTGCGGCGAGCCGCTCTGCCACCGGCCCCGGCTCGCCGCCGCCTACTACCGCGCGCTGCGGCGCGAGTGCCCGCGCTGCACGATCCTTGCGCCCGAGGTGCTCGACATGCCGAACATGGCGGCCTGGGTGAAGGACTTCAACCGCAAGCTCGGCTACTCGCCGAAGATCTGGGGCCTGCACAACTACGTCGAGGCCAACCGCTTCAAGACCCGCCGCCTGCGCCAGCTGCTGCGCGTCACGCGGCGCTCGCAGGTCTGGCTGACCGAGACCGGCGGGCTCGTCCGCCGCGCCAACGGCAGCCGGACGAGGATCCCCGAGGGCCCGCGCCACGCCGGCGACGTAGCGCGCTTCATCTTCGATCGCATCCTGCCGCGCAACCCGCGCATCACGCGGGTCTACCTGTACCACTGGAACTCCGTGTCGCCGCGGTCGTCGTGGGACTCGGCGCTGATCACCCCGGGCGGGCGCGAGCGCAGCGCGCTGTTCGTGCTCGCCCGCGTGCTGCGCTTCGGCCTGCGCCCGCACGGCGGCTTTCGCTCGCAGCGCGCGCGGTAGCCACGGGCCGCGCCGCCGGCCGGACCAACCCGCACGGTGGCGGCGGCTGGCGCGTTGCCCGCCCATGCGGTTGGCGCGGCCGCTGTAGCAAGATCCGGCGATGGAGCACGAGGGAAGCCTGATCCTCGTCGCGGGCCTGCTGCTCGCGCTCGGTCTGTCGGCGTCGCTGCTCGCCGGGCGGCTGCGGATCCCCGGACTCGTGCTGTTCCTCGGCGTCGGCATGCTCCTCGGCTCCGACGTGCTCGGGCTGATCGCGTTCGCCGACTACGAGCTGGCGCGCACGATCGGCGTCATGGCGCTGGCACTCATCCTCTTCGAGGGCGGCCTGGCGGCGGGCCTGCCGGAGATCCGGCCGGTGCTCGGCTCGTCGGTCTCGCTGGCGACGCTCGGCACGCTCGCGACCGCCGTCGTGACCGGGCTCTCCGCGGCGTGGCTGCTGGACCTCTCGCTCCTGCAGGGGATGCTCGTCGGCGCGATCGTGTCGGCCACCGACGGCGCCGCGATCTTCGCGCTGCTGCGCGGCTCGACGCTCAAGCGCCGCCTGGCGCGTACGCTCGAGGGCGAGGCGGGCATGAACGACCCCGTAGCGGTGCTGCTCGTGCTCGGCTTCATCGACTGGATCGAGCGCCCCGGGTTCGGCATCGTCGACATGGCCGGCCTCTTCGTGCAGCAGCTGGGGATCGGCGCGCTGACGGGGATCGCGGTCGGCTGGCTGGCGGTGCAGGCGTTCCGCCGCGCACGACTGGCGACCGGCGGCCTGTACCCGGTGGCCTCGCTCGCCGTCGTCGCGATCGCCTTCGGCCTCGCCGACGTCCTGCACGGGTCCGGGTTCCTCGCCGCCTACCTGTCGGGACTGGCGATGGGCTCGGCGAACCTGCCCGCCCGCCAGACCGTGCACGCCTTCCACGACGGCCTGGCCTGGGTGGCGCAGCTGGCGATGTTCCTCACGCTCGGGCTGCTCGTCTTCCCGACCCAGCTCGCCGAGATCGCCTGGGAGGGAACGCTGATCGCGCTCGTGCTCGTGTTCGTCGCGCGCCCGTTCGCCGTGGCGCTGGCGACGGCGCTCGCGCCGCTCGGCGTCGCCGACCGGCTCGTGCTCGGGTGGGCCGGGCTGCGCGGCGCCGTGCCCGTCGTGCTTGCGACGTTTCCGATCATCGAGGGCGTCGAGGGCAGCCTGACGTTCTTCAACATCGCGTTCTTCGCGGTGCTCGTCTCGACGCTGCTGCAGGGCTCGACGTTCGAGCCGCTCGCGCGCCGGCTGCGGGCGACGACCGAGGAGCCGGCGCTGCCGCCGCCGCTCGTCGAGGTGGGATCGATCCGCCAGCTCGGCGCCGACGTCGTCGAGGTGCCGATCGCCGACGGCGATGCGGCGATCGGGGTGCGCGTACGCGACCTCGGGCTGCCGCGCGAGGCGCTCGTCAACGTCCTCGTGCGCAACGACGAGGCGCTGCCGCCGCGCGGCTCGACGCGGCTGCAGGCGGGCGACCGGCTGTACATCGTCGCGCGCCAGTCAGCCCTCGCGGCGCTCGAGGACGCACGCGAGCGCTGGCGCACCGGTCCGGTCGGTCCCGCTCCGCGCCCCGCGCGCTCGCCGCCGTCGGGCGCGCCGATCTTCACGACGCGGCCCTGGACGGAGGCCGACGGCAATCCCGACGCGCCGGCCGAGGTGCTCGGGCTGCCCGTCGTCGAGCGGCTGAACACGCGCTGGGACGTCCCCGGCGCGCTCGTCGTGCTCAAGGACGGCCGCTACGCCGTGACTGGCCCGCACCTGCTCGTCGGCAGCCGCGAGCAGCTGCAGTGGCACGCGCGCCGGCGGCTGCGCAACGCCGCCACCGACGCTGAGCGCGCCTGGTGGCAGGAGGTGATCGGCGCATCCGCGCTGTAGGGCTGCGGCCTGCCGCGGGCGTGGGTCGGGGGCGCGGATGGCTCGCGGACCGGCTCGCCTCGGGCAGCGCGTAGCCGGCGCCCAGACGCGCACTCAGCTCCGGTGCGGCTCGATCTGCACGAGCGGCTGCCAGGACTCGTGGTCGACCTGCAACGTCGTGTGACGGATGCCGAAGCGCTCGTGCAGGACGGACTGCAGCTCGCGCCGACGCGCTCGCGGCCCTCACCGTGGCGGCGCTGATGCTGCGCTCGGGCTGGTCGCTGCTGCGCGCCTCGGCGCGAGTGCTGCTCGAGGCCGCGC
>DASZOA010000377.1:0-2476 GCA_035551055.1 Solirubrobacteraceae bacterium | reverse complement strand
CCCTTCAGCTGCTCCGCGATCGGAGGAAAGTCCTCCGGCAAGGGCAGCAGCACGAGCTCGTGCTCCTGGCGTCCCGTGTTGCGCGCACGGAGAACCACGCGGCCCGGCGCAGCGGGCGCCCGGAACACGAAGCGGTATTCCTCCATATCCACTCGCATGGTGCTGGCGGACGGCGGCAGGGGTGGTTCCGGTGACCCGCCGCAGGAGGCGGCGGCCAGCGCCAGCCCGGCGAGCGCGCCCGCGCGGCGCGCCACGTCGAGGACGACCGGCCGAGATTCGTGACACCACCGGCTCACTGTGGCGCCCCCCGCCTACCGGGACGGCGCAGCCGCCTCGCGGATAACGCGGCGATGCCTACAGCGCCCGCTGCGAGCAGCGCAGCCACCACGATGCCGACGCTGCTTCCGTCGCTCGCGGACCGGCCACTAGCGCCGGGCGTCGACGAGCGCCGCGTCGGCGAGAAGGCGACTTCGGCGGCGAAGATGTCCTGATAGGCGCCGGCCGAGGCGTTGCGGGTGTCCGTCCATGCCGCGATCGCCCTCGAGGAGTCGGAAAAGAGGCCGAGACGTGCACCAAACTCCACCAGCCGGTTGGCCGACGGTACGAGGTAGGTCTGGCCGCTGCGCGAATCAGAGCGAGCGGAGCTGACCCTCACGTTCGGCGCGAAGCTGCGCCCATCGCGCGCGTACGTGAGGAACGTCTCGTTTCGAACGTTCCTCGGATCGTTGCGCCGATCCAAGAACACTGCGTCGACGCGTCCGTTCGGCGCCACGGCGAGCCGCGGTAGGTACTGGTGTCGGCCGTTTGCGCGCCGGTCGTCGTTGAGCCGCAGTGGAGCGCTCCACGTCCGACCACTATCTGACGAGCGGCTGAGGAACACGTCCCAGTCGCGGTTGCGAGCATCGTGCCACGCAGCGTAGAGGCGCCGGGAGCCGCCGGCGGCTATCGCCGGTGGCGGCATCGTGTAGATCAGCATGACCCGGCCAGGCGGCTTCAGCCGGTCGTCGACCACCACGCTGGGACCGAAGTGCCGTCCACCGTCGTAGGAGGACGTCGAAACGAGCGACCAGCTGCCCGGCCACGGAGGGCCGCTCAGGCCCTGGTAGTCGATGGCATCGTCGCCCAGGTCGTAGTAGAGGATGTGCACCGCGTGGTCGGGCCCGAGCGCCAGCGCCGGTGCAACGGCCCTCGGCCGCTGCGGGTCGCTGACCTGCACCGGTCTGGAGAAGCTTGCGCCACCGTCGTCCGAGAAGGAGGCCTGGATCGGGTTGGGCGGCGGCGGAAGCCCGCCGGTCGGCGCATCCAGGGTCGTTTTCAGCCAGACGATGTGCATGCGCCCGCGTTCGCCAAGCGTGGGGTCCAACGCCATGCGGACCATGTAGTTGCCCGCGCCGAGGACGCGGCGGGGCGAACTGAACGTCCGTGCACGGTCATCGGACGTCGTGAGGTACACGCCGCTCGGATTGTTCCCCAGTCCGCTCAGAGCGACGAACAGGTAGTACAGCGTGCCCTCGCGATCGAAGGCGATCTCGGGCGCATAACACTTCTCGGCGCCTGCGGGGAGCTTCGGCACGGGCCGGGCGCCCACCCACGACCTGCCGCGGTCGCCGGATATCTCGAGTCCGCAGCCGAAGTCAGGGGCATCGAGCCTCGTGGCCGCGACCATGAAGCGCGCGTCCGTGGGGTCGACCGCGAGCAGCGCGGAGTTCTGCGCCCTCGGCGCGCGCAGGTCGTTCGCCGTCACGGGAAAATCCGGGAGAACCCTGGGACGCTCGGTCCGACCAGCAGCCGGCGCTGTGGCAAGCATCAGGACTGAGACGACGGCCGCGACCGGCGGCAGCGCAGTGACCGCGCCGTGCGACCGGCGCGAAGACTGTCGCGATCTGCGGCTCGGCTTGGACACGGTCATCGGCTGGTCGCTTCGAGGGTCGGGCGAGGCGAGCACGATGGCGACGGTCGCACGACAGTCGACCCATCACGTGCGGGCGTAGCCTAACCACCGGGAACGCCGCGCCGGCCGAGCGACGGTATGTGGCCGCCGCACTTACTTGGGTGGACCCGGCTAGGTACGGTGCTCGACACGTTGCCACCATGGGCGAGCGGCATGCTCGAAGATGTATCCGCGCCAACAGCTGTCCGCGGTGGCGCGGCGTTGACCGGTGATGCGTCCGGTTCGAGCGGATGAGCCGGCGCCCGCCGGTGCTTCCGGCACCCGGGCGACCGGCGTAGGAATGCCGGATCACGCGCCGGGCGAAGGTCGCCTGCGCGCTGAACGCGAGCTGGCGCACAACCTGCCCACGCTCGCGAGCTTCGTGGGCAGAGCCGGCGCGGCCACGGAGGTCGCGGCGCTGCTCGACAAGACTGCCCTCGTCACACTCACTGGGCCTCCAGGCATCGGCAAGAGCAGTCTGGTCCTGCGTGTCGCGTATGACGTTGCGCCCGGATATTCAGGCGGCGCATGGCTTGTCGAGCTTGC
>DASZOA010000376.1:0-6751 GCA_035551055.1 Solirubrobacteraceae bacterium | reverse complement strand
CCGAGCGCAGCGCAGGCGCCCGAAGGCCGAGGGGGCGGCGGCCGCGACGGCCGCCGCCCGTACGTGGTGGTCGCTGCGGACGCCTAGCTCGCCACGCGTACGGTGGCCGCGTCGCGCTCGAGCTGCCGGCGCCCGCGCCGGTCGGTGGCCTCGACCTCGGCTCGCAGCGTCTGGCCGGCCAGCGACTCGTCGAGCCGCAGCGCGACGCGCGCGGCGATGATCCTGCCGGCGGCGGTGAGCCGGACGGCGCGGCGGGCCAGCGAGATCGCGCCGTCGGCGGCGATCCGCTTGCGGTGCGGGTCGATCGTGACCTCGCCGACCGGCATCCCGTCGCGGGTGAGCCGCAGCGCGATCGAGCGCAGCTGCCGCCACGCCCGCGGGTGGCGCCAGCTCAGCCGCAGCCGCACGGTCTCGCCGGCCTTGGCGCGGACGGTGGCGGGGGTGAGCCGCAGGACGCCGACCTGACCGCGCTCGCAGCCGATCACGCGGTTCTCGCTGGTGTCGCGGTCGGCGGTGTCGGTGTTGTCGCCGCAGTCGATGTTGTCGATCTCGCCGTTGCGGGCGAAGATGACGTCGTTGCCGGTGCCGCCGACGATGCTGTTGTTGGCGGCGCCCGCCGACAGCGTGTCGTCGCCGGCGAGACCGTCGATCGTGTCGGGGCCGCCGAACCCGTCGATCGTGTTGGCCTGGCCGTTGCCCGACAGCACGTCGCGGAAGTTCGACCCGAAGATGTGCTCGACGCTGCCGCCCACGTTGTCCTGCTCGCCCGTGGCGCCGTCGTTGCGCACGCTGTCGAGCGAGACGTTCACGCCGCTGGTGCGGGTGCCGTAGCTGATGCGGTCGCCCATGCCGGGGCCGCCGCCGAGCTGGTCGGCGCCGTTCGGCGCCGAGCCCTCGTCGATGAAGTCGTCGCCGCCGAGGGCAGCGATCAGGTCGTTGCCGTTCAGACCGCGGAACGTCTCACCGCGATCGGAGCCGACCAGCCGGTCGTCGAAGTTCGACCCCTCGATCACGTCGATGTCGTGGTCGATGCCTTCGAGGTCGCCGGGGCGGCCGTCGTCGAACGTTCTCGCGGTGCTGGTGTCATCCAGGTTGACCTCCACCGCGGCGTTGGAGCCGAGATAGCTGACCGTGTCGCGGCTGACATCGAAGGTGCTGTCCGCGCCCGCATAGGTGACGGGCTCCATCTGGCGCCCGAAGCCCGCCTGGCGCATCCCGCCGAAGATCGTGTCCGCACCGTCGCCGCCGGACACGTAGCCCGAATGGGGGGCGGTGTACTGGACGACGTCGTTGCGGTCGCCGGTGAACACGAGGATCGCGCCGGCGTTGCCGGGGCAGAAGCCGTCGCCGTCGCCGGTCGTGCATTCGGAGTCCAGCGAGCGGACCGGGACGTTCAGGTCGTTGATCCGGATGCCCGACCCGGTGAAGCTGATGTGGACGTTGTTGACCTCGCCCGGCTCGCCGGTGTAGCGCACGACGCCGTTGCCGCCGCTGTTCACGAGCTCGACGGTCGCGGCCTCGGCGGCCGCCGGCAGGGCGGTCGCAACAGCAGCGGCGGGCAGGACGGCGGCGAGCAGGGCGCGCCGCCGGATTCGGGAGGTTCCCATTGAGAGGCTCCGTGTGGTGTTGGGCAGGAACGGGGGGCGGCCTCAGGCGGCCGGGCGGATGTTCTGGTTAAGCCGGAAGACGTTGTCGGGGTCGTAGGCGGCCTTGATGCGGGCCAGGCGGGCGTGGTTGGCGCCGTAGCTGGCGCGCACGGCGGCGTCGCCCTCCTCGAACAGGCCAGGGAAGTTGAAGTACGTCTTGCCGTCGGAGTGCGGGAGCGCGGCGTCGTAGAACGCGCGCGTGTAGGCGGCGTTGATCGCGTCCTCGGCGGCGTCGTGCCAGCTGGAGTCGATGCTGAGCATCCACTCGGAGCTGCGGTCGCCGAATGCAGTCTCCTCGACGCCGACGCGGGACATCGCCCCGCCGCAGTGGCGGACGATCACGAGCGTGTCGGGCGACGGCCGGCGGTTCGACCACTCGACCGTCAGGTCGACCGCGGCGTCGGAGAAGCCGTCGAGGTAGAGCGCCTTCCAGTAGCGGCGCACGCCCGCCGGAAAGAACGGGTCGAGCGAGCGCTGGAGGTCGAGGTAGTCCACGGGCCCCGCTCATGTCCAGCAGCGGCGTCGCTAGCTCGCGCAGCGCGCGAGTGGCGCGCTCGCCGTCGGCGGAGTCGCCCGCCCACATGCCGATCACGCCCACGTGCGGCGCGCCGCGCAGCGACTCGGGCAGCTCGTCGGACACCGGCAGCGACCAGACGAAGCCGGCGGTGCTCAGCTCGTCGGGCGCGTGCGCGACGGCGTCGCGCCAGCCGGCGAGCACGCGGACGGCGTCCTGGATCGGGTAGGCGACGTTGGTGACGAACACCTCGGGGCCGAGCGCGTGCAGCCGCAGCTCGAAGGACGTGACGACCCCGAAGTTGCCGCCGCCGCCGCGCAGCGCCCAGAACAGGTCGGGGTGCTCGTCGGCGCTCGCGCGGACCTGGCGGCCGTCCCCGAGGACGACCTCGGCGGAGACGAGGTTGTCGATGGTCATGCCGTCGCGGCGGCGTTGGTGAGAGACACCGCCGCTGAGCGCGAGGCCGGCGACGCCGGTTTCGGACACGACGCCGCCCGGAGTTGCGAGGCCGAGCGGCGCGCTGATGGCATCGACGTCGGCCCACGTGGCGCCGCCCTGCACGTGCACGGTGCGCCGGGAAGCGTCGATGCGCACGCCGCGCATCGTCGACAGGTCGATGACCAGGCCGCCGTCGACGACGGCGGTGCCGGCGACGTTGTGTCCGCCGCCGCGGACGGCGAGCGGCAGGTCGTGCTCGGCGGCGAAGGAGATCGCGGTGGCGACGTCGCCGGTGTCGGCGCAGCGGGCGATGAGCGCGGGGCGCTTGTCGATCATGCCGTTCCAGACGCGGCGCGTGGTCTCGTATTCGGGGTGGCCGGGGGCGATCACGTCGCCGGTCAGGCGCTCGGCGAGCGCGGCGGCGTGGTCGGGCAGCAGGATGGTCATGGCGTCCTCAGGGCGGCGTAGGCGAGCGGGTGGCGGAAGACGTCGAGCGCGCGCTCGTCCTCGCGGACGTCGAGCTCGAGGCGCTCGTGGGTCCTGGCGTCGTCGACGGTGACGCGCATGCGGTCGGTGATCGGGTCCCACAGCAGGCGGACGTCGAGTCCGTCGCCGCTGCGGGCGTCGACCTCACGCAACGCGCCAACGACGGCGACGGCGCTCATCGGAGCCTCCGATCGACGCTGGCGGCCGAGGTCGGCGAACAGTGCCTGGGCGCTGGTGTAATGCATCGGGCTGGTCATGGCGGACACGATCCGCCGGCCCCGTCGCCGCAGCGTCAGCGCGATCGTCAGATCTGCGTCAGCGGTCCGTCCCTGGGTTAGGCTTGCGGCATGCTGGAGGTCCGCACGTTCGGCGGCCTTGGCATCAGGTCCGACGGAGCCGTGCTCGCGCTGCCGGCAGACGCGCGGGCGCGCGAGCTGCTGGCGTGGCTGGCGCTGCACCCCGGCCGGCACGGTCGCTCGGCGCTGGCCGGCCTGCTGCGCCCCGACGCGGCCGAGGACAGCGCGCGGCAGACGCTGCGCACCGCCGTGTACGAGCTGCGCCGCGCGCTCGAACCGGGCGCCGCGTCCGCGCTCGTCACCGACCGCCAGGCGATCGGGCTCGCCGACGAGGCGGTACGGGTCGATGCGCGCGAGTTCGCCCGGCTGCGCGCCGCCGGACAGCTGAAGGCCGCGGTCGCGCTGAGCTGCGGCGAGCTGCTCACCGGCCTTGACGCCGACTGGGCGCTGCGCGCGCGCGACGAGCACGCGGCCGAGCTGGCCGGCGTGCTCGCCACGCTGGCCGCCCGCGCCGAGGAGGCCGGCGACCTGCCCGCCGCGGTCGCGTGGGCGCGCCGGCGCGTGGACCTCGAGCCGCTGGCCGAGGCGGCGCACCGCGAGCTGATCCGCCTGCTCGCGCTCGGCGGCGACCGCCCGGCGGCGCTCGCCATCGCGAACGCCCTAGGTGAACGACTGCGCTCCGAGCTGCAGATCCCGCCGTCGGCGGCGACCCGGGCGCTCGTGGAGGACGTCCGTCGCGGCCGGATCGCTCGTCCCGCGCCCCTTACGGCGAGCGCGCCCGCGCTGCCCGCAGCGCTGGCCACGGCCGAGCGCCCGGAGGGCCGCGAACCCGTCCTGGCGCGCTTGGAGCGGGCGTGGGCGGACGCGATGGCGGGCGCCCGGCGCTTCGCCCTGGTCACCGGCGAGCCGGGGATCGGCAAGACCACGCTGGCCGCGGCGCTCGCGCGGCGGGCGTACGCCCAGGGCGGCGCCGTGCTGCTCGGGCGCTGCGACGAGCACGCGCTCGTGCCGTTCCAGGCGTGGATCGAGGCGCTCGAGGGGCTCCTCGATGCGTTACCTGCCGGCGACGTCGACGAGTGGCTGACCGCGCACGACGGGGCGCTGGCCCGCCTGCTGCCGGCGCGCAGCCCGGCCCAGCCGCCGGCGGGCGACCCCCGCGAGCGCTACCTCGCCTTCGAGCTGGTGCGCGCGCTGCTGGACGACGTCGGCGCGCGCTGGCCGGTCCTGCTCGCGCTCGACGACGTGCACTGGGCCGACGCCGACTCGCTCGCGCTGCTGCGCCACCTGGCGCGCTCGGCGCCCCGCGCGCGGCTGCTCGTGGTGCTCTGCGCGCGCGCCGACGAGATCGAGCCGGCTTTGGCGCAGACGCTCGCCGCGCTGCGGCGGGAGGGGCCGCTCGTCGACGTCCACCTGGCGGGCTTGGACGAGGACGCGGTCGCCGCGGTGCTCGCGCGGCGCACCGGAAGCTCCGACCCGCAGGCTGCGCGACGACTGCGCGCGCGCAGCGGCGGCAACCCGTTCTTCCTCGGCGAGCTCGTGCGCGAGGCGCAGGAGGCCGGGGGCGAGGTCGAGGGCCCCCCGGCCGGCGTGCGCGACGTGCTCGCGCGCCGGCTCGGACGCCTCGACGCGGCGACGCTGCGCGCCCTCGACGTGGCCGCCGTCTGCGGCCTGAAGTTCGACGTGACCACGCTGGCCCGCGCCGACGACCGACCCGTGGTCGAGGTGCTCGAGGCGCTCGACGCCGCCAGCGACGCCGCGCTCATCGCCGCGACCGACCAGCGCGGGCGCTACGCGTTCGCCCACGCGCTCGTCGCCGAAACGATCGCCTGCGCGCTGCCCGCGTCTCGCCGCGCCCGGCTGCACCTGAAGATCGCCGACATCCTCGCCGAACGCCACGAGGCCGGCGACGTGGGCGCCGGCGACGTCGCGCGGCACCTGCGCGCCGCCGGGCCGCTGGCCGAGGCCGACCGGCTGGCGACCTGGGAGCTCGCCGCAGCACGGGAGGCCACCGCCGCGCTGGCCCACGCCGAGGCCGCCGCGCACTACGAGGCGGCCCTGGCGGTCGGCGCGGACGGTCGCGACCGCGAGCGCGGCGAGCTGCTGCTCGCGCTCGGGCGCGCCCACGACCGGGCGGGGCGGCGCGCACGCGCGCGTGCCGCCTTCCTCGAGGCCGCGGAGCTGGCCCGTGCCGCGCGCGCCCCGGATCTCCTCGCCCGCGCGGCCCTCGGCCATGGCGGGGTGGCAGTCGTCATCGCTGCCGCCGACCCCACGGCCGTGCGCCTAGTCGAGGAGGCGCTGGCGGCCGCGCCGGCCGACGATCCGGCGACGTCCGCCCGGCTGCTCGCCCGGCTGTCCGTCGAGCTGTACTACTCGGACCCCGCGCGTGCCCGCGAGCTCAGCGCCCTCGCCGTCGAGCAGGCGCAACGCGCGAACGAGCCCGCGGTCCTCGCGGCGGCATTGAACGCCCGTCGCGTCGCGCTCTGGGCCCCGCACCACGCCGACGAGCGACTGGCCATCGCCAGCGACATGGCCGTCGCCGCCGAGGCGGCCGGCGATCGCGAGGCGATCTTGCAGGGACGCAACTGGCGCGTGGTCGACTTGCTCGAGCTGGGCCGTGTCGGCGAGGTCGCTACCGAGATCGACGCCTACGAGGCGCTCGCCGACGAGGTCGCCCTCCCGCACTTCCGCTGGTACGTGCCGCTGTGGCGCGCCACGCTCGCGCTGCTCGCCGGCCGCTGGAACGACGCCCACGAGCTCGGCGAGCGAGCGCTCGCCCTCGGACACCAGGCCGACGACCCCAACGGCCCGCTGTTTACCGGCATTCAGCGCCATCACGGCCTCTACGCCCAGCGGCGCATCCGCGAGCTCGATCGCGCACGACTCGTCGCGGGCGCCGCGGCCTCGCCCGCCGCCGCCGAGTGGCTCGTCAACCTAGCCTTGATCGACGCCGAGACCGGGGCCACGGAGGACGCGCGCCGGCTGGTCCGCCAGCTCGCCCGCGACGGCGGCCGCGCCCTGGCGATGGACGCCAACTGGCACGCCGCCTGCATCCTCGCCGAGGCCGCCGTCGTCGTGGGCGACCGCGAGGCGGGCGCGGCGCTCTACGCGCTGCTCGAACCGCACGCGCGGCTGTTTCCCGTCATCGCCCGGGCCGTCGGCTGCCTCGGCTCGGCCGAGCTCCACCTCGGGCGCCTCGCCGGCCTCCTCGGCCACCTCGACGAGGCCGAGGCCCGTCTGCGGCGCGCGGTGGCCGCGAACGAGCGTGCCGGTGCCGGGCCGTGGGCCGCGGTCGCGCTGCTTCGCCTCGGCGAGGCGCTCAACGACCGCCGGCAACACGACTCGGCGCGCGACGTCCTGCAGCGGGCGGCAAG
>DASZOA010000375.1:0-1565 GCA_035551055.1 Solirubrobacteraceae bacterium | reverse complement strand
GCCCCTTCTCCAAGAACGACGCGAGCCGCGGCTCGTCCTCGGCGATCAGGATCCGGTTCATGCGCTGCGGGCCTCCCGCGACGGTGGTTGCGTCGGGATCGTCATGACGAACGTCGCGCCGCCGTCCGGGCGTGAGCGCTCGAGCTCGACCTCGCCGCCGTGCGCCTCGGCGATGGCGCGGACGATCGCGAGGCCGAGGCCGGCGCCCTGCGAGCGCCGGACCTGGGAGCCGCGCGCGAAGCGGTCGAAGATCCGCTCGCGGTCCTCGTCTGGAACGCCGGGGCCGCTGTCGCTCACCCACAGCCGCGCGTGTCCGTCGGCGAGCTCGCTGCCGAGCTCGATCGGGTCGCCGGCCGACGTGTGCTGGACGGCGTTCTGGGCGAGCTGCATGACCGCCTGCGTGAGCCGCTGGCGATCGGCGCTCAGGCGGCCGACGCCGATGCTCGCCAGCCGCCAGTCGCGCGGCGCGAGCGCCGACGCCTTCGCCATCAGCTCCTCGGTCAGCGCGTCGAGGTCGACGTCGGCCGGCCGCACGAAGTCGCCCCGCTCGGCCTGCGCGAGCAGCAGGAGGTCGTCGACGAAGCGCGACATCCGGTCGAGCTCGGCGCAGACGAGCTCGACGGTCTCGCGGCGCTCCTCGGGGTCGTCGCCGAGCAGCTCGAGGTGCCCGCGGATGATCGTGATCGGCGTGCGCAGCTCGTGGCCGGCGTCCGAGACGAAGTCCTTCTGCGTCGCGAACGCGGCCTGGAGGCGGTCGAGCATCGCGTTGAACGTCCGCCCCAGCTCGGCGATCTCGTCGTTGCCCTCGACGGCGAGGCGGCGGGTGAGGTCGGTCTCGGTGATCGCGCGGGCGGTGTCGGTGAGCGCCCGCAGGGGCGCGAGGACCCGTCCGGCGACGACGAACGCCAGCAGCGACGCGATCAGCAGCACCGTCAGCGAGACCCCCGCCGCGACCCGCGAGGCCTCGTCGACCTCCTCGGCCTCCTCGGCGAGGTCGTGCGTGACCACGAACGCGCCCCGGCGGCGATCCTGCACGACGACCGGGACGGCGAGGTAGCGCACCTCGTCGTCGCCGACCCGCAGCGTCCCCCGCCGGCTCGTGGTGACGTTCCCCAGGCGCCCGACCTGCTCGAGCAGCGCCGGCCGCGTCTCGGTGCCCGAGGTCTGGTCGCGCGCGCCGTCGACGAACGTGAACACCGCTTCTCCGGCGACCGGCACGTTGCGCTGGAAGTACACGTCGAAGATCGCCTCGACGTCTCCGCCGAAGGGCTCGCCGGTCAGCGGATTGCGGCCCTCCCGCGCGAGCCGGCGAAACTCCTCGACCTCCTGCTCGAGCGATCGCTCGACGCGCTCGTCGGCGCGCGCCTGCAGGATCTCGCGCAGCGCGATCGTCGACGCGATCGTCGACGCGGCAAGCAGCACGATGAAGGCCGCGAGGATGCGCGTCCGGGCGGCGCGCAGCATGCTGCCCGGCCAGGGTCGCCGTCGCTCCGGCGGCTCAGCGCTCACCCGTCGTCTCCGTCGTCGTCTTGGGCGTCGTCGTCGTCATCGTCGTCGTCGTCGAC
>DASZOA010000374.1:0-15165 GCA_035551055.1 Solirubrobacteraceae bacterium | reverse complement strand
GCTCGACGCGCTGCGCGCGGTCCGCGCCAGCCAGTCCGCGGCCGGCCCCACGTTCGTCGTCGCGCTCGTCATCGCGCTCTGGTCGGCGTCGGCCTACGTGGGCGCGTTCATCCCCGCCGCCAACGTCGTCTGGGAGGCGCCGGAGGAGCGGCCGTTCCTGCGCAAGCTCGCGGTCCGGATCGCCCTGACGCTGACGCTGCTGCTGCTGATCGCGATCACGGCGCTGACCGTCGTGCTGACGGGTCCGATCGCCGAGCAGATCGGCGCCGTGGTCGGGCTGGGCGCCGTGGCCGTGGACGCGTGGCAGTACGCGAAGTGGCCGTTCCTGGCGGTCGCGGTGATGGCGCTGCTGACGATCCTGTACTGGGCCTCTCCGAACGTGCGCCATCCCGGCTGGAGCTGGCTGACGCCCGGCAGCGTCCTCGCGGTCGGGCTGTGGATCGCGGCGTCGCTGGCGTTCACCTTCTACGTCAACAACCTGTCGAACTACAACGACGTCTACGGGACGATCGGCGGCGTGCTCGTCTTCCTGCTGTGGCTGTGGCTGACGAACATCGCGATCCTGCTCGGGGCCGAGCTCAACGCCGAGATCGAGCGTACGCGGGCGATCGAGGCCGGGATGCGGCCCGAGGACAAGACGCCCTACCTGCCGCTGCGCAACGGGTGAGCATGCCGCGCCGCGACGCGAGCCAGCGTCACGAACCTGACGATCGGCGCTTGCGCGACGGCTCGCACGGTCACAACCTCCGCATGCACTCCGGCGTGCTGCTCGCTGCCTTCGTGGGCCTGCTGGTCGGCCTCGGGCTCGGGCTGGCGAGCAACGTCTCGGGCGTCGTGCTCGGGTTCTACGGGCTGATCCTGGGCGCGCTGCTGGCCGGAGCCGCGTCGCTCGCCCGGCGCGGGCGCCGCTCGTGAGCGCCAAGCTCGCGCTCGTGCTCGCGCTCGTGGCGGCGCTGCTCGGCGGCTGCGGGGGCGGCGCCGCGCAGCACGACGCGATGTCGGCGCGCGGCGACGGCGGCGGCACGCTCGCCGAGGTCCCCGGCATCTACAGCTCGCTCGAGGCGTCGGTCGTCGCCGTCATCGTGCGTGCGGGCGGCGCCCGCGGCGAGGGCAGCGGCGTCGTCGTGCGGCCCGACAAGATCGTGACGAACAACCACGTCGTCGAGGGCGCGGACGAGGTCAGCGTCGCGCTCGCCAGCGGCGAGCGGCTCGACGCCCGGGTGATCGCGGGTGATCCGCTCACCGACCTGGCGGTCCTCGACGTCGCGCGCGACGACCTGCCGGTCCCGCGGTTCGCCGGCGGCCAGCCGGAGGTCGGCTCGCTCGCGGTCGCGATCGGCAACCCGCTCGGCTTCGAGAGCTCGGTGACGGCCGGGATCGTCTCCGGCGTCGACCGCTCGATCCCGTCGGGCGGCGAGACGCCGGCGCTCGTCGGGCTCATCCAGACCGATGCGCCGATCTCGCCCGGCAACTCCGGCGGCGCGCTCGTCGGCGCCGACCGCGAGGTCATCGGCATCAACGTCGCCTACATCCCGCCGCAGGCGCGGGCCGTGGCGATCGGCTTCGCGATCCCGGCGCCGACCGTCACCTCCGTCGTCACGGCGCTCCTGCAGGACGGGGAGGTCGACCATCCGTACCTCGGCGTGCAGCTGCGCCCGGTCACGGCGGAGATCGCCGACAGCCTCGGTCTGCCGGTCGACGGCGGCGCCGCGGTGAGCGCGATCGCCTTCAACGGTCCGGCCTATCGCGCCGGCATCAGGCCCGGCGACATCATCATCGAGATCGCCGACCGCCAGGTGCGCGCCGTCGAGGACGTCTACGGCGAGCTGCGCGAGAGCGGCGCGCCCGGTCGCGACGTCGAGCTCGAGCTGCTGCGCGGCGGTCAGCGGCGCAGCGTGACGGTCACGCTCGGGCGGCGCCCGAGGTCCGGGGGCTGAGCGCGGCGCGCAGGTCCGCCGCCGGACGCCGCGGGTCGTCGAGCAGGCCCGCGAGCGCATCGCCCGCGAGAGCGCGCGCCTTGGCGCGCAGCTCCCCGCCGCTCAGCCGGTTGGCGGGGCAGCCGCGCGGCGCACGGACATGCGCCGCGACCGCTCCGTCGATCTCCAGCAGCGCCTCGTCGGGCGCCAGCGCGGCGTCCGTGCGCACGACGATCCGCGCGGCGAGCGCCGCCGCGCCGGCGTCGACGGCGGCGAACGCGTCGACGCCGGGCGCGCCGTGCAGCAGCGCGTAGGCGGTCAGGTACGGGATCGAGAACTTCGCCTCGAGGCCGTCCGAAACCGCATCGAAGGCGGCGGCGCGTCGCGAGACCGGGTGGACGGCGACCGACAGCCGCGCGCCGAGTCGCGCCGGGGACGGGCGCTCCGCCGCGGCCGCGAGCGCGGCGTCGATCGCCGCGTGCGTCTGCAGGCAGCAGGGGTAGGCCTTGATCCAGTTGTCGTCGATCGCGCCGCGCGCGCTGAGCACGTCGTCGAGCGAGACGGCGCCGGCGGCGAAGGCCGCGGCGAACCCGGCGGGCCCGGCGGCGATCGCGTCGGCGTCGGCCCGCGCTCCCGCCGCGGCCAGCCGCGCCGCCTGCACCCCGGCGGCGGCGGCGAGACCGACCTGCAGCGCCTTGGCGTCCGAGCCGAACGCCGCCCGCAGGCCGCCGGCCCGCAGCAGCCCGATCGCGACCGCTGTGCGCGTGCGGTCCGCATCGAGTCCGAGCAGCCGGGCGGCCGCCACCGCGGCGCCCGCGGGCGCGCACACCGCCGTCGGATGCCAGCCCCCGTCGTAGAGCGCGGGATGGCAGCTGCGCGCGAGCGCGCCCATCGCCTCGAAGCCGGCGGCGTAGGCGGCGAGCACCGCGCCGACGTCGGCGCCGAGCTCGGCGCCGAGCACGACCGCGGCGGGCGCCGTCGCCGCGCTGAGGTGCGCCAGCCCGGGCGCGTACGTGTCGTCGAAGTCGAGCACGTGCCCCGCGGTGGCGGCGGCGGCGACGCGCTCGAGCAGCCCGTCGCCGGCCTCCCGCGCCGCCACGCTCGCCGGCTCGCCGGCGCCGCGCGCGGCGCAGGCGAGCCAGTCCAGCAGCGCGTCGCGGTAGCCGTCGCCCATCCGCCGACTGTAGAGCGGGCGAGCGGCGCGCGATCAGACCGCCAGCGTCGCGGCGACGGCGGTCGCCAGCTCGCGGTGCAGCGCGAGGTTCGCGGCGCGGTCAGAGGCGACGCGGAGGATCGTCGTGCCCTCGCCGCCGAGCGCGTCGTCGAGCGCGGCGCGCAGCGCACCGACGTCCTGCACCTCGGCGTACGCGCAGCCGTACAGCGCGGCGGCGTGCGCGAAGTCCAGCCCGTGCGGCGTGGCGACGTGCTCCTCGAAGGCGTCGCGCTCGCCGGCGACGGGCAGGAACTCGAAGATGCCGCCGCCGTCGTTGTCGAGCAGCACGATCGTCAGCGGCAGGCGCAGGCGGCGGGCGGCGAGCAGCCCGCCGACGTCGTGGGCGAGCGCGACGTCGCCGATCAGCAGGACGACCGGGCCCGACGCGACGGCCGCCGCGCCGTAGGCGCTGGAGACGGTCCCGTCGATCCCGTTCGCGCCGCGGTTGGACAGCACGCGCGGCGCGTCGTCGCGCACGGCCGCGAACGACTCGACGTCGCGCACGGGCATCGAGGAGGCGACGAACAGCGTCGCGTCGGGCGGCAGCCGCGCGGCGAGCTCGCGCGCGACGAGCGGCTCGGACAGGCGCCCGCCGTCCGCGCCGAGCACCCCGTCGATCGCCGCCGTCGCCGCCGTGTCGGCGGCGCGCCAGCAGTCCAGCCAGTCGGGGTCGGCCGCCGGCGCGTGCTCGGCCGCGGCGGCCAGCGCCGGCGCGGCGCGGGCGGAGAGCACGACCTGCAGCGACGCGCCGGGATCCTGCCAGGCGCCATGCGGGTCGAAGCCGAGCTGCGCGACGTCGCCGCCGAGGCCGTCGAGCCAGGCGCGCAGCGGCTTGGACGTCGGCAGGTCGCCGCAGCGCACGACGAGGTCGGGCCGGCGCGCCGCCGTCAGCTGCTCGACGCGCAGCAGCGCGTCGTAGTGCGCGATCGCCGCCGCGCCGCGGCGCGCGCCGCTGAGCGGGTCGGCGAGCAGCGGCCAGCCGAGCCGCCCGCAGGCGGCCGCGACCGCCTCGAGTCCGGGCTCGTCGCGCCCGGCCACGACGAGCGGGCGGGGGGCGTCGCGCGCGACGACGGCGAGCGCGCGGCCCGCGGCGGCGGCGTCCTCGCCCGGGGTCGAGCGCAGCACCCACGGGCGCCCGCGGTCGCGGCCGGGCTGCGGGTCGTCGCCGAGCGCGGCGGGCGGCACGAGCGGCTCGCGCAAGGCGAAGTTCAGGTGCACCGGACCGGGGCGCCCGTCGAGCGCCGTCCAGACGGCGCGGCAGGCGAGCGCGCGCATCCAGCGCCCGCTCGCCGGGGTGGCGTCGTGCGTGCCGACCTCGAAGAACCACTTCGCGGCGCTGCCGTACAGCTCGAGCTGGTCGATCGTCTGCCCCGCGCCGACCTCGCGCAGCTCGGCGGGGCGGTCGGCGGTCAGCACGACGAGCGGGACGCGCGCGTGGTAGGCCTCGATGACCGCCGGCGCGAGGTTCGCCGTCGCGGTCCCCGACGTGCACGTGACGACGACCGCGCGGCCGCTGCGCTTCGCGGCGCCGAGCGCGAAGAAGCCCGCGCAGCGCTCGTCGAGGTGCGAGAAGCAGCGCAGGCGCGGCTCGCGGACGAGCGCCAGCACGAGCGGCGAGGAGCGCGAGCCGGGCGACGTGCAGGCCTCACGCACGCCGCAGCGCGCCAGCTCGTCGGCGAACGCGCGCAGCAGCAGGTGGGTGTCGGGGCGGGCGGGCATGATGGCGGCCGTGCCCGAGCCGCTCCTGCTCCTACACGGCTTCATGCAGACCGGGCGCGGCTGGGACGAGGTGGTGCGCCACCTCGGCGGCGAACGCTACCGCCCGCTCGCGCCGGACATCCGCGGCCACGGCGCGGCGGCCGCGCGGCGCCCGATCGACTTCGCGGCGTGCGTCGACGACGTGGCCCGGCTCGGCGGGCCGTCGTTCGCGCTGGCGGGCTACTCGCAGGGCGGCCGCGTGGCGCTGCACGTGGCGCTCGCCCATCCCCGGCGGGTGACGCGGCTCGTGCTCGTCTCGACGACCGCGGGGATCGAGGACGCCGCCGAGCGCGCGCGCCGCCGCGCCGCCGACGAGGAGCTCGCGGCGTGGATGGAGGGCGACGGCCGGCTGATGACCGAGGTCGCCGACCGCTGGGGCGCGCAGCCGCTGTTTGGCACGCAGCCGCCGCGGGTCACCGCGGCCGCCCGGGCCGACCGGCTGTCGAACGAGCCCGTCCACGTCGCCGCCGCCCTGCGCGGCATCGGCACCGGCGTCATGGCGCCGCTGTGGGACCGCCTCGGCGAGCTCGACCTGCCGGTCGCGGTGCTCGCCGGCGAGCGCGACCCGGCGTACGTCGCGCTCGGCGAGCGGCTGGCGCGCGCCCTGCCGCGCGGCGAGCTGACGATCGTCCCCGGCGCCGGGCACGCCCTGCCGCTCGAGGCGCCCGCGGCGGTGGCGGCGGCGATCGAGGTGCGCTGACGGTCACCGGCGGGAGTCCGACGCCGACCTGTGGCGGTGACCGGTCCGTCCGCCAACTCGGCGTGGCGATCGGAATCTTCACGAACGAGTCAAGTTTGCGGCGCGATCGCCAAGCGGAGCCCGCCGCCGGATCAAAGGCGGAACACGGTCTCTCGGGAGTCGGACATGGGTGTCTGAAATCCACGTCAACCTCTAAGACGACTCGGTCGTACGAGACGGCTCGCTAGCGCTCGCCGAGGACCTGGAAGGAGCGCATCTCCCCCCGGACCCGCCGCTCGAAGTACCCGGTGAACAGGGTGTAGGAGTGCAAGCTGCCCTGCCGTCCGGCGATGCCCATGAGGACCGTGGGCGACAGCTGCTCGTTCAGCGTCCATTCGCCGTCGTCCTGGATCCGCGCGCGGAACCGGATCGTCCTCGTGGCCCCGCGGTAGTCGTACTGCAGCTGCAGGCGGACGACTCCGCGCGCCAGGTCGGTGACGCTGCCCGACGCCCTGAGCCGGCCGGCGGCGATCGTCGGACGCCGGACCGCGAGCTTGGCGGGCTGCGACGCGGCTCTCAGCCGGACGGTCTGGGGACGGGTGTCGGCGTCGCCGGCGTAGGTGATCGTGATGATGCCGGTACCCAGCTCGGCCTGTGCCTTCGGTATGCGCCTGCGGAAGCGGATCCTGCCGTCGGCCGAGTTGACCTGAGCGGTGAAGCGGAACTTCCGGTTGGCAGCGTGCAACTGGACGCGCACCCGTCCCGACGCGCGCGCCGTGATCGGCGCGAGCACGTCGAGCACCCGCTCGCTGCGGACGATCCTCGCTCTGGCGATCGCCAGCTTGGCGGGGAACTTCCCGGCCGCGGACGGCTGCGGAGCGGACGGCTGCGGAGCGGGCGGCTGCGGAGCCGGCGGCGGCGCGGCAGGGGCCGTCGGGGGGACGTTGGAGAGGAAGAAGAACGTCTCTCCCACATCCTGGATGCCGTTGACGTCCTGGAAGGGCGCGGCCGCGACGTAGTCGGGCTCGCCGTCGCGGTTGAGGTCGCCCGGCGCCCGCGAGCTCCATCCCAGTCCGGTCCCCGTGTTGGAGCCCTGCGTGGTCTGAGACAGCGATGGCGGAAGCGTCAGCCTTCTCAGCAGCGTCCCGTCGCGGCCGTCGAAGACGTACGTCGCCGGCGGTGCGGTGTCACCCGGGTTGTGGCCCGACAGGTTGCTCAGGTACAGATCGGTCCTGCCGTCCTTGTTGTAGTCGGTCTTGCTGTGCGCCCATCCGAATGCCTTGCCCTCGACGGGGTTGGGATCCTCGAGCTCGTACAGGACCACGCCTCTGCCCTGCTGCAGCGACGCCCTGCCGTCGAAGACCCATGCCCGTCCGGCCGACCGCAGTCCGCCCTCGCTGTCCTGCTGGAACCCGGTCCCGATCACCTCCGGAACCCCGTCGGCGTTCAGGTCGCCCGGGGTGAAGCGATCGGTGTCCTGCAGTCCGAAGAAGGCTGTCGGATCCGGCGCCGGCTGGTCGATCCGCGTGAGCACCGCGCCGCTCGCTCCGCTGAAGACGTAGATGCGGCCATGCTGATCGGGGGTCGGTCTCAGCGTGTAGGCGGCGACCATGTGCTCGGAGATGCCATCACCGTTCATGTCGCCGAGACCCTGCGGCGAACCGCCGAGGTTGCCGCAGGGAACGAGCGGCGTCGTGTGGCCGACCGACGGCGCGCACTCGTCCGGAACGTCCGCGGGCGGGATGTTGAGCTCGCGCACCAGGGAGCCGTCCGATCCGTCGAAGACGAATGCCTGGCCGACGTTCTCCTGACACCCGATCGGCACCGGCGACACGTTTCCGCAGCCGGCCGGCAGGTCGTTGGAGGTGGCGCCCGTAATGATGTCGGCGAGCCCGTCGCCGGTGACGTCTCCGGCTGCTCCGATGCGCGATCCGAAGCGCGCGTCGGCCTGCGGGTGGGGGTTGTCGATGTGGTACAGCAGCCGGCCGGAAGGGCCGTCGAAGACGTACAGCCTTCCCTGGTCGGCGTTGCCGCCGACGTCCTGGCTCTCGGCGCCGACGGCCACGTCGTCCAATCCATCTGCGTTGACGTCGCCGATGACGGAGATGTAGAAGCCGAAGTGGGCGCCCTCCTGCGGCTGCGGCGGATTGAGGCGGTAGATGAGCTTCCGCGTCGCGCCGCTGAACAGGTACGCGCCGCCGGTGTCCTCGACGCCGAGGACGTCGAGCAGGTAGCTGCTCGCGAAGATGTCGCTGACCCCGTCGCCGTCGAGGTCGCGGGCGTCCGACAGACGCTCCGGGACACGGGATCTCAGCTGCGGGTCGGGAGCGACGATCCCCGCAACGTCGTACGGCGTGCTGGGGGTCGCCGCGACCCCGTCGGCGGCTCCGAGCGCGAGCGGCGCGCACGCCACGCCGCCGCACGCCAGTCGTAGGGCCAGCCGTCGTCCTGCTCCCGACCGATCACGCCTCACGCCGAATACCGCCTCGCCAATCGATGAATCCGCCCCGCCGCCGTACGACGCACCCCCTGCTGCGACGCAGACGGGTAAGACTGGCGAGCGGCCAGATGGCCAACAATGCGTATCCGCTACTGATTTTTGGCCCGTGTCAGCCTGCGAACGCTGGATGATCCGGACATCTAGGACGGTCAGCAGCCGGTACTGATCGTCCGGCCGGGGCAGCGATGTTCCCGACCCTATATGTCGATCGCACTTACGACCGCCGTCCACCGTGGCCTAGCGTCTTGCCAATCGGGCGATCCAGCGCAGGACAGATACGGGGACCGGCCGTGGTCATGGTGGGCGACGAGCGACGGCGAGTCGGATCGAGCTCCGGTGACGCCGCCAGCGAGCGCGGCCGGCCGCTCGCCGGGGTGATGCCCTCGCGGAGCGGGCTGATCGGCCGCGAGCGCGAGCTCCGCGAGCTCGTCGAGGCCGCGATCGCTCGTCCCTCGCTGACCCTGATCTGCGGGCAGGCGGGCGTCGGTAAGAGCGCGCTCGTCCGCGAGGCGCTCGCCGATCGCCGGCTGCGCGAAGCGTGCACGCTGGTGGGCCACTGTCATCGGATGCGCGAGCCGTTCCCGCTCGGGCCGGTCGTCGAGGCGCTCTGCGCGCTCGGCTCGAGCGCGCCGCGCTCGGCCTTCAGCCCGGTCGTCGGCGCGTTGGCGCCGGTCATGCCCGAGCTCGCAAGCATGCTGCCGCCGCGGCCCGCGCCGCTCGGCGACGCCCGCGCCGAGCGGCACCGGATCTTCCGAGCGCTGCGCGAGCTGCTCGCCGGCTTCGGACCGGTCGTCTGCGTCCTCGAGGATCTGCACTGGGCGGACGAGAGCACGCTCGAGTTCCTCGAGTTCCTCGCCTGCGATCCACCGCGCGACGTGGTGTTGGTCCTCACATATCGCAGCGACGAGCTGCCCGCGGTCTCGTCGCTGCCGGCGCTGGCGGCAGCGCTTCCGGCGCATGTCCGCCGGGCGACGATCGACGTACCACCGCTGTCGGTCGAGGAGGTCGGGCGGCTCTGCTGCGCGCTGCTGGCGACGAGCGGGGTCTCGCAGGAGCTCGCGCAACACCTCCACGAGCAGACCGCGGGCATCCCGTTCGCCGTCGAAGAGGTCGTGCGCCTGCATCGCGGGCAGCTCGAGCTGGTGGACGGCTGGCGCACGGTGGAGGAGCTCGATCGCCTGGGCGTGCCGCCGGCGGTGCGCCAGTCGCTGCGCGAGCGGATGGCGCCGTTGCCGAGCGACGCCTGGCTCGTCATCCGGGCCGTCGCCGTCCTCGGCGCGCCGGCCGGCGAGGAGCTGGTCGGCAAGGTTTCGGGCATCACGAGCGTACGGACGATCAAGGCGCTCGGCAGAGCGCTGTCGGTCGCCGTACTCGAGGAGCGTGCCGACGGCCTGTACGGGTTCCTCCACGCGCTCGCCGCCCAGGCCGTCTACGACGAGATTCCGGGACCCGAGCGGCGCTGGCTGCATCGGCGGGCCGCCGAGGCGCTGCAGGCCGGTCCGGAGCCGTTGCCGCTCGCTCAGCTCGCGCACCATTTCCGCGAGGCCGGTCGCGCGCGCCTGGCGGCGCAGTACGCCGAGGCGGCCGCGGACGCCGCCAGCTCGATCGGCGACGACCGGGCGGCGGCCCGCCTGCTCGAGCAGGCGCTCTGCGCCGGCGACCTTCCGCGGGCGTCGAAGCTGCGGATCGCGGCCAAGCTCGGTTGGGCGGCCGTCTTCAGCGCCACCCCCGCGCGGGCGCTCGAGCTGCTGGAACGTGTCGCCGGCGAGGAGCCGATGGCCCCGGAGGCCAGGGGCGAGCTGCGCTACCGGATCGCCCGGCTGCGCTATCAGACCGGTGACACGGGTCCCTGGCGAGAGCAGATGGCGGAGGCGATCGCGCACCTGCAGCGTCGACCGAGCCTGGCGGCCCAGGCGATGGTCACGCTCGCGTCACCGGTCGTCGGGCAGGGACCGGTCGAGGACGACCTCGCCTGGCTCGATCGCGCCGTGGAGGCGGCAGCGCGCAGCGGCGACGCGGCCGTCAGGGCGGGTGTCGCGGGGCAGCGCGCCGTGATCCTGCTATGCGTCGGAGATCGCGAGGCCTGGCGCGCGGTCGAGCAGATTCCGTGGCAGGAGGGCTCGATCAGCGACAAGCTGGCGCTGCTGCGCACCTACCAGAGCCTCGCGGGAGCCGCGATCGGGCCCGGCCACTTCTTTCGCGCAGAGTGCTTCCTGCGCGAGGTGGAGCGCCTGCTCGCCGAGCTTCCCCACGTGGCGTGGCAGCCCTGGCTGGCCAGCGCGCGCGCCTCGCTGGACTGGCGCACGGGACGGTGGGAGGGCCTCGAGCCGCGGCTGCGCGAGCTGTCGGAGCGTGGCACCGGAGGACCGGGGCTCGCGACCGGCAACGAGATGATCCACGCGGCGCTGCTGCTGAGCCACGGCCGCATCCGGGACGCCGAGCAGAGCTTCCGCTCGATCCTCGAGCGCGCCGTCGCGCGCCGCTGGATGGGCTCGCACCTAGCCGCGGCGACAGGGCTCGCGCGCATTCTGCTCGCGCGCGGAGAGGCGCGGGCGGCCGCCGAGATGGCCGCGAGCGGAGTGGCGGTCCTCGAGCGCAAGCGCATCTGGATCTGGGGTCGGGAGCTGCTGCCGGTTGCGGTGCAGGCGCTGCTGGCGAGTGGCGACCCGCACGCTGCGGCGGCGCTCGCCGAGCGCTTCTCAGCTGCCGTCGCCGACCGCGACTCCCCCGCCGCGCAGGCCGCCGCGCATCTCTGCCGCGGCTTCGTCGCCGGGGCGGCCGGCCGACACGCGTCCGCCGCGCAGCAGTTCGCCGGCGCGGACCGCATCTCCAGGGCGCTGCCGGCCCCGTACGAGGCCGCCCGAGCCCGCGCTGCGCACGGGCGCTGCCTGCTCGCCGCGGGCGACCGCAACGGGGTGGAGGTGCTGTTGGGCGCGGTCAGAGCCTTCGACGACCTTGGAGCGACCTGGGACGCCAGTCGGGTGCGCGCCGAGTTCCGGTCCCGCGGCCTCCCGCCCCCCGTGCAGCGGCACGGCGGACGCCGGCCGTACGGCGACGAGCTCTCGCCCCGCGAAGCTGAGGTCGCGCAGCTGGCGGCGCTGGGGCACAAGAACCGCGAGATCGCCAGGACGCTGTTCATCTCGCAGCGGACGGTCGAGACCCACGTCGCCGCTGCGCTGCGCAAGCTCGGAGCGCGATCGCGCGACGCGCTGGCGGACGCGCTCGCCGAGCAGCGCGATGAGTCGGTAACAGCGAGCAAAAACCCGTAGCGCCTACCGATTGATCGCCCGCGGGGCTCAGGACAAGCTGCTCCTTCGAGCCGGCGAGCGCCGGCTTGTGACCACCGATCCCACGTACGGAGCCGTCGACATGCACCGCGTTCGCCTGATGGGCTGGTGCCGGACCTGCGTGTCCGGCATGCATCTTCCCGCCTTTGCCGCCGCAGAGGCCGGCCTGTTCGCGGAGCAGGGCATCGAGCTGGAGTTCGTGGGGTGTGCGCGCGCCGCCGACTACTCGTTGAGCGGGTTCACCACCCGTCCCAAGGCGGTCGCCGCCGGCTATGCCGACTTCGCGCTGAGCGGAGTGGCCTACTTGCTCGCCGCCCAGACGGAGCTCGGCGGACGCCTGCCCGTCCGCTTCGTCGCCGTCTCACACCAGCGCAACCCGATCACCGCCGTCGTCCGCGCCGACTCCGAGCTCGAGAAGCCCGACGATCTGCCCGGGCGACGGGCCGCGCGCTGGAGCATCCCCTGGTTCACTGATGAGTACGCCGGCGCTCTGGCGCACATGGGTCTCGGCCCGCCGACGATCGTCGATCGCAGCGAGAACACCGACGAGGCGCTCGCAAGCGGCGAGATCGACGTCATGCCGACGTGGATGGAGATGACGCTCTACCACCGCAAGCCGGAACTCCAGATCCGCGCGATCCCGCTCGACATCGACGTCTACACGACGGGCCTGATCGCCGCCGACCGGTTGCCGCTCGAGCTCGTCACACGGGTGCGCGACGCGTTCGTCGCCGGCCATAAGCTGCACCGCGAGCGGCCCGAGCTCGGCATCGCCGGCTTCATGCGCCAGTACGCGGACGTCGCCGAGGATCACGTCCACCGAAACTGGGCGCTCTTCGAGCGCTACGCGTGGGAGGGCGGAGCGCCGGGCAGGATGGACGCCGGCCGCTGGCGCACGACGATCGAGCACACGGCCGCCACGCACCGCCTCTCGGTCGTTGCGGGGGAGCGCTTCTACCGCCCCGAGCTGGTGACCGAGTCGCTCGTCGGCGCAGCCACGTAGATCCAGCGCCCGCCGGCTCGAAGCTACGTGCTGTTCCTGGCGACGCGAGCGGCGATACTGACGACGTGCCGGACGCTTCGCTGAGCGCGCCGGGGTCCTGAGCGCGCTGCCCGGCGGCGACCAGCTCGCGCGGCACGGACGGATCTTCGTCTCGATGCTCGTCGCCGATCGCCTCGTCGGCCGCGTGTGCCTCGCCGCGCTGCAGCGCGCCGGCGAGGTCCGAGCGCCGCGTCGCGCCGCCGAGCTCGAGCGGGGCGGGAAGCACGGTGTTCGGCGACTCGGTCAGCGTCAGCCGCACGGGCTCGATGGCGTGGCTCCGCGCGTTCGGCGAAGCCGGCCACGCGCAGCGCGATGCGCGAGCGATTCAGCGACGAAGCGCGCGAGGTCGTCGTCCTCGCTCAGCGCGAGGCGCGCGCTGAGTCACGGCTTCGTCGGGACCGAGCACATCCTGCTCGGCCTGCTTGCCCACGAGCCGGGTCTCGCCGCACGTGTCCTGAACAGCCTCGGCCTCTCGATCGCGCGTGTGCCCGCGACGACGTCGTGCAGATGGACGGGTCCGGTGAGCAGGGCGGCTCTACGCCGGTCGTGTTTACACACAGGCCAAGAAGGTGCTCGAGCTTGCGTTGCGCGAGCGCTGAGCGTCGGCGAGAGCCACATCCGCACCGACCACGTCCTACTCGCGCTCGTGGGCGAGAGCAGCGGCGTCGCCGCGCATCCTGCTGGACTACGACGCGGACGCCGAGACGGTCCGCGATAGGGTCGTCGCCGTCCTGGCCGACTCGGGCCGTCCGCGGGACGCCGGCGTCAGCGCTTCGCGGTCAGCCGACAGCCTCGCGCACACGTCCTCCACGGGCGAGGCTGATGTTCCCGACCCGAGCGCTCTGTCCGTGCAGGACCTCGAGGATCTGATCGCCCGCCTGCGCGCCGAGGAGCGAGTCGCGTCCGAGAGGGTGCTGATGCTCGGCGGGAAAATCGCCCGGCTGCGAACCGAGTTCGAGCGCCTGCGCGCGCCGGGCGACGAGCTGGATTCCTAGGGTGACGCTTGTCGACCGCCGTGGCGCGTGTCGCTTGCGGTCACGCTTGTCCCTCGCCCAGCTCGGGCGTATGCTCGAAGCGTGCGCCGATGTTGATGCTCAACCGCTCGTAGCAGCCTCCGTCGGGCACGAAGACTGACGGGTGCCTGGCCGCGTGCGCCGCCCGCGCATACGCCGGCTGCGGCCGGCGTCCTGTCACGCCGGCGCCGGGCGCGCGTGGTCGGCCTCGTCGCGACGGACGGCTGAGGTCCTCTCGCTATGCAGCTGCCAGCGCGCTTCCCGCCCGTCCGAGCCGACGAGATGCCCCGCGCGTAGCGCGCCGACGATCCGGTTTCGCACCTCCTCTTCGCGCGCCGGCTCGATGGCGAACAGCGTGCACACGCCAACGGCGTCGCCGACGCGCTGGGCGGCGGTGCGATGGGGAGCAATCGGTCACGGCGGCTCGTGCGCCCAATGGCCGCAGAGCGCGACCGTGATCGCCGCACCGGGTGCCCGCGGTCGGCGTCGGCGTGCATGGACAGGACGGCGTCATGGGTGAACGGCTGGCGCATGCGCCACTAAAGCCAACCCACTCCGTGCGACGCCGCGACCCGGGCGCGTTCTCCATCCATGCCATGCACAACGCGCCCGACACCCGCTGCGATCCCGCACCGGTTGCGCAGCATCGCGGGCCGGCCTCTCGATCGGAGCAGACATCGGCCGCGTATGTTGCGACGGTGCAGCTCGTCCATGCCAACGGGCTCGAGATCGCCTACGAGCGCGTCGGCGAGGAGCCGCCGCTGGTGCTCGTGCACGGCGCCGCCGAGGACGGGCGCGCCTGGCAGCCGCAGCTCGCCGCCCTGGTCGACGAGTTCACGGTCGTGGCGTGGGACGAGCCCGGGGCGGGGCGCTCGTCCGACGTGCCCGCGGATTTCGGTCTGACCGACTACCGAGCTGCCTCGCGGCGCTGATCGAGGCGCTCGCGCTCGGCCCCGCCCACGTCGCCGGTCTGTCATGGGGCGGCACCGTCGTGCTGGAGCTCTACCGCCACCACCCCGGGCTGGTGGCGACGATGATCCTCGTCGACACCTATGCCGGCTGGAAGGGCTCGCTATCCGACGAGGAGGTGCGTGCCCGCGTCGCGGCCGCGCGTCGCATGCTCGCAGCGCCCGCGGCGGCGTTCGATCCAGCCCTGCCCGGGCTGTTCGCCGGCGATCCGCCGGCCGAGTTCGTCTCGCTGCTCGAGCAGATGACCGCCGCCGTGCGCCGCGAGAGCCTCAGGACGCAGCTGTCCGTGATGGCCGAAGCCGACCAGCGCGACCTGCTGCCGCGCATCGCCGTGCCGACGCTGCTGATCTGGGGTGAGCTCGATGCGCGCTCGCCGCTCGACGTCGCCCGCCGGTTCGCGCAGGCGATCCCGGACGCGAAGCTCGTCGTGATCGCCGGCTGCGGCCACGTCAGCAACCTCGAGCGGCCCGCGCGAGTTCTGTCGGGCCCATCCGCCGCGTCAGAGCGGGCGGTAGGTTCCAAAGTACCAGGTGTTGCCCTCGGGATCCTGGGCCGCGTAGTCGCGCGAGCCGTAGTCGGTGTCGCGCAGCTCCATCGTGATCTGCGCGCCGGCCGACTTGGCGTGGTCGTGGTGGGCGTCGGGATCCGTGACGACGACGTAGGTGTGCGCGTGGCCGGGCTCGCCCATCCGCGTGGGCGCGGGCATGATCACGTCGTCGTCGAGTCTGAGCTCGACGTGCTGGAGCTCGCCGTCCTCGCCTTCGTACACGGCGTGGCGCTCGAAGCCG
>DASZOA010000373.1:0-6155 GCA_035551055.1 Solirubrobacteraceae bacterium | reverse complement strand
GTCAGTACCGCTACGGGGATTCGAACCCCGGTTTCCGCCGTGAGAGGGCGGCGTCCTAGTCCCCTAGACGATAGCGGCGCGGGACGGCGCCAGGGTAGCAAAGGGGTCGTTGGCCGCCGCGAGCGCGCGGTCGCGAAGCGCGGCAGCGGGAATGTGCTCGCCGATCACGACGCCGACTCCGGGCGCTAAGGTGGAGCTCCCGCGGATGTGGCGGAATTGGCAGACGCGCGGCGTTCAGGTCGCCGTGAGCTTACGCTCGTGGAGGTTCGAGTCCTCTCATCCGCATCTCCGGCCGCGCGACGGCGGCCGGCCGCTACCGCCGCTGCACGAACAGCGCCTGCGCGCACAGTCCGAACGGGCCGCGCCGGTCGTGCAGGACGCCGCTCGACAGCCCGATTCCCGACCGCTCGGACACCGTCCGAGCGTCGAGGCCGATCCACTCGCCCTCCGGCCGGCGGTGCACGTGCACGGTCAGCTCGGTGTTGACGAACAGCCACTCGTCGAACGGCAGGATCCAGCTCAGCCCGTTGGCGAAGTCCGCGGCCGCCGCGGCTCGGACGAGCGGCGAGGGGGTCACGCCGGGCAGCAGTTCGCCGCGCAGCCGGATCCAGGCGATCGCGTGCCCTGAGCCGAGCTCGCCGCCGACGTGGCGGATCTCCGTCGCGTCGGGATAGAACAGGGCGTCGTCGAGCCCGACGAACTGCGGCAGCGGCGTGCCGCTCTGCGGTGGCGGCAGCGGCGCGGTCGCCTTGGAGGACGCGGGGGCCGCGGCGGCGCCGGGCATGTCGCGGTGTCGCAGCCGGACCGCTCGCGCCAGGCACGCCCGCCGCTCGCCGGCGTCGAGCGTCGCGTCGACGACCTGAAAGCGCTTGCCCGGCTTCGCGAGCGACGTGCCCACGGCGACCGGTCCCAGCGGCACGCCGCCGAAGAACTCGATCGTCAATCGGGCGACCGCGAGCTCGCCCCCCGGCTGGACCTGCTCGACGGCGTGCGCGAGCAGGGCCGACGGCGCCCCGCCGTGCATCATCTGCGGATCCCAGGGTCCGCGGGTGGCGGGCGCCGCCGCGTAACCGGCCTGCGTGGGCTCGAAGAGTGGGCGGACGGGCGCCTCGACGTCGGCCGCGGCCATCGCCGGCACCCTACCCTCGCCGGCGCGCGCGGGCGTGAATCGCGTGAATGGCGCGAATGACGCAGCAACATCGACATCCACGCCGCCCGCAGGCGCGATGATGCGAGCCGTGGCCGTGCCCGCACCCTCCCTCCCCTGGCGGACGCGGGCGACGTGCCGCGCATGAGCGCGCCGCGTGAGGTCCGCATCCACGACGAGCCGATCCGCCTCGGCCAGTTGCTCAAGCTCGCCGGCCTGGCCGACACCGGCGGCGAGGCGCGCGAGCTCGTGCGGGAGGGAGCCGTCCGCGTCAACGGCGAGGTCGAGACGCGGCGCGGGCGCCAGCTGCGCGACGGCGACCTCGTGGAGGCGGCCGGCGAGCGGCTGCGCGTCGTCCTGTGAACGCTGGAGCGTCCGGGCACGGGCGATGCGGCGCACGGCACGGAGATCGGGCCCGCGACAGGCCGACGACGACGCAGCGCAGCGCTACCCTCGTGACGCTCATGTCCGGCGACTCGCTCGAGGTCTCCACCGGCGCGGAGCCGGTCGCCGGCCGCATGACCGCCGCCGTGCGGCGCGACGGCGCGCGCGACGAGGTCGCCGTCGAGGAGCCGCTGGAGATCCGCGTCGACGGCGCGGCGCTGACGGTGACGATGCGCACGCCCGGCCACGACGAGGAGCTCGCGCTGGGCTTCCTCTACGGCGAGGGGCTGATCGACGGGCCGCGCAGCGCGGGGCCGACGGAGGACCTCGCGGCGAACGTCGTCGACGTGCGCGGGCCGCTGCTGCGCGACCCCGGGGCGCGGCGCTTCTACACGACGTCGTCGTGCGGCGTCTGCGGCAAGGGCTCGCTCGAGCAGGTCGCCGTCCATGCGCCGGTCCTGCCGCGGGGTCCGCGCGTCGATCGCGACCTGCTCGCGGGGCTGCCCGACCGCCTGCGCCAGCCGGCCTTCAGCCGTACGGGCGGGATGCACGCGACCGGGCTGTTCGACGCGCGCGGCGAGCCGCGGATCGTGCGCGAGGACGTCGGCCGCCACAACGCGATGGACAAGGTCGTCGGCCGCGCGCTGCTCGACGGGCGCCTGCCGCTGTCGGACGGGGTCCTCTGCGTCAGCGGGCGACTGTCGTTCGAGCTCGTCCAGAAGGCGGCGGTAGCGGGCGCTCCGATCCTCGTCGGCGTCGGCGCGCCGACCTCGCTCGCGGTCGAGCTGGCGGCCGATCGCGGGATGACGCTCGCCGGCTTCGCGCGCGGCGACCGCGTCAACGTCTACAGCGGCGAGGACCGCGTGGTGTAGCGGCGCGCCTCGCCGTGTCCGGTCAGGGCACGACGACGAGCGGGCTGTCCAGCTCGGCGGCGAGCCCGCGCTCGCGCGCGATGACCTCGAGCATGATCGCCGTGTCGGCGATCGCGACGCCGGTCAGGTGCTCCTCGCGGGCCGCGAAGTCCGCCTCGATCGCGGCCGCCGCCGCGGCGTACGCCCCGCGGTCGGCGGCGGCGAGCGCCCGCAGCGCGGCCGCGGTGCGCTCGAACGCGCCGCCGCGCGGCTCCATGACCTCGGCCAGCGGCGCGACGGCGTCGTCGTCGCCCGCGACGAGCGCGGCGACGGCGAGCGCGTAGGCGGCGACCGGCGAGCCGACCGCGTCGGGATCGCCGTCGAGCGCGGCGCGGACCTCGTCGGCGGCGGCCCGGCCGCTGCCGGCGAGCACGGCCGCCTTCAGCAGCCCGACGAGGCGGCCGTAGCTGCGCGGCGGGGCCAGCGCCCACGACGCGCGGTAGGACTCGACGGCGCGATCGTAGGCCTCGCGCGCGGCCTCGCCGTCGCCCCTCAGCAGCGCCGAGTGCCCCTCGCCCTCGGCGGCGATCGCCGCGAGCATGAGATCGCGATGCTCGCCGTCCTGCATGACCGGCGAGCTTAGCCTGCGCGCGGGCCGCGGGCGAGGACCTCGTCGACGCGGGTGGTCAGCTCGCGGAGGCTGAACGGCTTGGCGACGAATCCGTCCACGGGCTCGTCGACGGCGTGGGCGCGCGCGGTCAGCAGGATGAACGCGATCTGCGCGATCGCGGGCTCCGCCCGCATGCGGGCGAGCATCTCGATTCCCGTCAGGCGCGGCATCGTCCAGTCGGCGAGGACGAGGTCGGGCCGATGCTCGCGCGCCGCGGCGAGCCCCGCCTCGCCGTCGGGCGCGGTCAGCAGCTCGTGGCCGCACGCTTCGAGCTTGAAGCGCACGAGCTCGCGGATGTCGGGATCGTCGTCGACGACGAGGACGCGTGCCACCGACTGGTCATCGGCTCTCGGGCGCCGAACTTGAGGCCGCAGCGCGAGCGGTCGGCGGCCACATCGGCGCGAGCGCGCGCCCGGTCGCCCGCGTTTGCCCGCGCCACGGCCGGGGCACCCGAGCGGCATCATCGATCCTTCGAGGACCCGCATGATGACGAGGTTCCCAGGCGAGACCCCGGCCCCGCCGCCGCTTCCCGAGCCCGCGCCCCCGGTGCCGGGACCCGACCCGTGGCCGGACCCGATTCCCGATCCGGTCCCGCCAAGCCAGACGAGCCCGTGATGCGCGGCCTCGTCATCGGCGCGATCGTCTGCGTCGTCGGCTGCGCCGTGCTGCTGGCGCTCGACGCCTCGGAGATCGTCACGGCGGCGGGCCTCGCCCTCGGCGGCATCGCCGTCGTGCTCGCGATCTCGGCGGTCTTCTACGCCGTCGGGCGCAGCGAGGACCGCGAGCGAGCCGCGCGGGAGGGCAGGGCGGCGGGGCCGCCGGCCTGAGGCGCGATCTCCACGAGCACCTCGTCGCCGACGAGCTGAGCCCTGTGGGCGACAGCCCCCCGCCCGCCGGCGAGATCCTGGCCGGTCGACAGGTCGAACCGGCGCTCGTGCAGCGGGCACGTGACGCAGCGGTCGGCCACGATCCCGTCCGAGAGCGGACCGCCGAGGTGCGGGCAGGCATCTTCGACGGCGTACCAGCCGGTCGGCGTGTTGAAGACCGCGATGCGCCGCCCTTGGAGCGTCACCGCGCGACCCTCGCCCGGCGGGACGTCGTCTACCGAGCAGGCTCGGACGAGCTGCGCGCCGTCGATCGCGACCACGGCGTTCATGCCGCTGCCTCCGGCGGCGGGCCGACGAGGGCGTGGTCGAGGTCGTGGAACTGGCGCGGGTGGTACGGCGCGTCGCGCTCCAGCCACGGATCGCGGACGGCGGCCTTGGCGAGCTGGAAGCGCTCGCGCAACGCCGCACCCTCGTGCTCGTCCATCACGACGCGGCGGATCTCGTCGAGGCCGACGCGCGGAACGAAGTCGTAGAGGCGCTCCTTGTACTCGCCGTGCTCGCGGTAGTACTGCAGCAGCGTCGTGGCGATGCGCACCACGTCGTCCTCGGTCCCCGCGAGCGCGAGGACGTCCGCCTCGCGCACGCTCGCGCCGGCGGCCCCGCCGACGCGGATCTGCCAGCCCCCCTCGACGGCGACGACGCCGATGTCCTTGACCGTCGCCTCGGCGCAGTTGCGGGGGCAGCCCGAGACGCCGGATTTCACCTTCGCCGGCGTGTGCAGCCCCTCCCACAGCTTCTCGAGCCGGATGCCGAGCTCGATCGAGCGGCCGAGGCCGAAGCGGCAGAAGTCCGCGCCGACGCAGGTCTTCACCGTCCGGATGGCCTTGGCGTAGGCGTGGCCCGAGGGCATGCCGATGTCGCGCCAGATCGCCGGCAGGTCCTCCTTGCGCACGCCGAGCAGGTCGATACGCTGGCCGCCGGTGACCTTGACCATCTTCACGCCGTAGCGCTCGGCGGCGTCGGCGATGCGGCGCAGCTCGTCGGGCGAGGTGACGCCGCCGTACATCCGCGGGACGACGGAGAAGCTGCCGTCGTTCTGGATGTTCGCGTGCACCCGGTCGTTGATGAAGCGCGCGGCGCGCTCCTCGCGATGGCGGTTGGCGTTGATCTCGCTCACGAGGTAGGCCAGCGCCGGCTTGCAGGCGCCGCACTCGCGCCCCGTCCCGCACGCCTGCGCCACGCCGCTGACCGCGGTGATCGCGCGCTCGCGGACGGTCGCCGCCACCTGCTCGCGCGTCTGGCGCAGACAGGCACACAGGAAGGCGGGCTCGTCGCCGGCGCCGCCCGTCTCGGCGGACACGATCTCGACGACGGCGGCCTTGCACGATCCGCAGCCGGTGCCGGCACGCGTGCGGATCATGACCTCGCGCGCCGTCGCGCAGCCGTCGTCGCGGATCGCCGCCACGATCGCGCCCTTGCAGACGCCGTTGCAGTTGCACACCTGAACGCCGTCGGGCAGGTCGGCGGCGTTCGCCCGCGCGGCGGCGGCCAGCCGCGAGAGCGGGTCGGCCACGTCCTCGCCCGACGTCACCGCCTGTAGCAGATCCTCGGTCCCGCGCACGTCGCCGACGAGGATCGCGCCGGCCGCTCGGCCCGCGGCCAGGACGAGCTTGCGGTAGGAGCGTGCCGTCGCGTCGGCGGCAACGGTCTCCTGCGGTCCCTCGACCGAGCCGATCGAGACCACGTCGACGCCCATCACCTTGAGCTTGGCCCACTGCAGCGAGCCGGGGTACGTCGCGTCGCGCCCGAGCAGCGCATCGGCGGCGACCGCCGTCTGCTCGTGAATCGGTGCGACCAGGCCGTACACGACGTCGCGGTGCTGGGCGCACTCGCCCACCGCCCACACGCCCGGCGCCGACGTGCGCATCGCGTCGTCGACCACGATGCCGCGCCCGACCTCCAGGCCGGCGCCGCGGGCGAGCGTCGTCTCGGCGCGGATGCCGATCGACACGACGATCAGATCGGCCTCGAGCTCCTCGCCGCCGACGAAGCGAAGGCCGGTCGCGCGCTCGTCGCCGAGCACCCGCTCGGTCACGCGCTCGAGCAGCACCTCGACTCCGAGCGCCTCGATCGCGGGCCGCAGCAGCTCGGCCGCCCGCGCGTCGAGCTGGCGCTCCATTAGGCGGTCCATGAGGTGCACGACCGTGACCGGGCAGCCCCGCGACGCGACCCCGTAGGCGGCTTCGAGCCCGAGCAGCCCGCCGCCGATGACCGCG
>DASZOA010000372.1:0-8059 GCA_035551055.1 Solirubrobacteraceae bacterium | reverse complement strand
GCTCGGCGGGCAGCCGATCGTGCTGCGGCGCGACGAGCTGCATCTCGCGCGCGGCGAGTCGGTCGGCGACACCGCGCGCGTGCTCTCGCGGCACGTCGCCGCGATCGGCGTACGCACCGGACCCGACGCCCTGCTCGAGGAGCTTGCGCGCGCAGCGAGCGTCCCCGTGTTCAACATGCTCACCGCCGGCCACCACCCGTGCCAGGCGCTCGCCGACCTCATGACGCTGCGCGAGGCGTTCGGCCGGCTCGAGGGGCTCAAGGTCGCCTATGTCGGCGACGGCAACAACGTCGCGCGCTCGCTTGCGCTCGTCGGCGGGGTCGCCGGCGTCGAGGTGACGATCGCCTCGCCCGCCGCCTACGCGCTCAGCGGCGAGACGGCGGGCGCGCAACTGACCTCGGACCCGGTGGAAGCGGTCGCCGGGGCGCACGCCGTCTACGTCGACGTCTGGGTGAGCATGGGCGACGAGGCCACCGCCGAGGAGCGGCGCACGGCGCTCGCGCCCTACCGGCTCGACGACGCGCTGCTCGACCTGGCGGCGCCGGATGCGATCGCGCTGCACTGCCTGCCCGCGCATCCCGGCGAGGAGATCACGGCGGACGTGCTCTACGGGTCGCGCCAGCGGATCTGGGACCAGGCCGAGAACCGCCGCCACGCGCAGAAGGCGCTGCTCGAGCTGCTCGTCGGGTAGATGGTCGATTCCGTAATCGCCCACCCGCGGGCACGCGAGCTCGGACTCGGTCATCCGGCGTCCGGCGCCGGGCAGCCCGACGGTAGGAGACCCCGATGCCGCAGCCGAAGAAGCCAGCGTCCTCAGGCCGCAAGCCGGCCGCGCGCACGACGAGCGCGAGCGCCGCTCGCGAGCGCGAGGCCACGCGCCGCGAGGACCAGCTGCTGGCGGCGATCGCGTCGCTGGGCGACCTGATCTCCAAGGGCGTCGTGATCACCGCCGAGCTTCTGCAGGAGACCGTCGACGAGGCCGTGCGGCGCGGCCGGATGACGCGCGAGGACGCCGAGGAGCTCGCCCAGAACCTCGTCGCGATCGGCAGGCGCCAGTCGCAGGACGCGCTCGCCGAGATCGAGGATCTCCTCGGGCGCTCGGCGCAGGAGACGCGTCGTATCACGCGCGCGCGAGTCGGGAGCGTCGGGGCCGTCGCGCGCCGCGCCCCGGGCGGCGATCGAGCGCTGCGCACGGTCGACCGCGTGCGCCGTGCCGCCGGGCGCGGGCAGGCCTTTCCGATCACCGCCTACGACGACCTGTCGACGGCGCAGGTCTCACAGCGCCTGGTCGACCTCACCGCCGTCGAGCTGCGCAAGGTGCGCGACCACGAGCGCCGCAACGCCAACCGCAAGTCGGTCCTGGCGGCGATCGAGAAGCGGCTCGCCTAGGAGCGACAGCGGTCCGGGATGCGCCCTCGCGCCTACCTGAGCGAGTTGTAGAGCGTCTGCGCCTCGCCGCCGGACGCCATGTAGGGCCCGTACATCGTCGTCTTCTCGAAGCTGTAGCCGTACGAGTTGACCGAGACCAGCGGCTCGCCCGGATCGCCGACGCTGTTGGCGTTGGCGTCGAGGAACCAGCCGCCGCCGCTCGAGCCGCCGGTCATGTCGCAGCTGATCTGCATCGGGTCGAGCAGCGCGACGTCGTCCCAGCGGCGGAACGGCGACGCGCAGGCGTACTGCTGCGAGCCGTTGAACTTCCCCGCGGCGGGATAGCCGTAGGCGGTCAGGCGCTTGCCCGTCGGGTCCTGAGCGAAGGAGATCGGGCGGGTGCCGATCGTGCCCGCGAACGTCGCGCTCGTGCTCGCGGCGTTGACCACGCGCGCGGCGCCGACGTCGCCGCGGAACCGGTTGGAGCCCTGGCCCTCCCAGCTCGGGGTGGAGTCCAGCACGGTGTACGCCCAGCGCCCGTTGGGCTCCTGGCCCTTGTAGTAGCCGGGAACGAACATGAAGTTCGTCGCCTCGTGGCCGGGGCCGTCGGTGACGCAGTGGCCCGCCGTCCAGACGAGGTTGACGCCGGCCGAGGCGTCGACGGCGGTGCCGGAGCACACGTAGTTCGAGCCGTCGAGCGTGAAGAACGCCTTGCCGTTCTTACGGTTCTCGCCGGTGTAGGCGCCGTTGCTCAGCGGCACGGCGTAGCGCGACCAGTCGGAGGTGGAGCCACCACCGCCGCCGCCGCCGCCGGGCCGCGCGCGCTGGCGCGGCTTGGCGTTCTTCATCCGCTCCGCCGTCCAGTAGGCCGCCGTCTGCTGCGGCGACTTCGGGTTCTTCTTGGGGGCTGCGGCGGCGGGCGCCGCGAGCACGCCGACGAGGAGGACGGCGATCAGCAGGCGGAGGGCGTTGGACATCGGCGCAGCGTAGACGCGCGCGGACGCCCGCGCAGCCCCGATTCTCATGCCGCTCTCGGGATTCGACGGATGTCCTAGGACTCACCCGCCTATCCTCAGGCGCGATGGAGTCCTCGACCTTCACCCGGCCCGAGCGCGGCGCCGAGCTCGACCTGCGGGTCGACTCGCTGGCCTACGGCGGCAACGGGGTGGCGCGGCTGGAGGGCTACGTCGTGTTCGTCTCCGGCGCCGTGCCGGGCGATCGCGTGCGCGCCGTCGTCACGAAGCGCAAGCGCGCCTACGCCGAGGCGCGCACGCTGGAGCTGCTCGAGCCCGGCCCGGAGCGGATCGCGCCGCGCGCCGAGCACCCGGGCGCGCCGTGGCAGGTGCTGCCCTACGAGCGCCAGCTCGCCGTCAAGCACGAGCAGGTGCGCGACGCGCTCCGGCGGATCGGCCACCTCGACGGCTTCGCGCTCGACGAGATCGTCCCGGCGCTGCAGCAGTGGCGCTACCGCAACAAGCTCGAGTACTCGTTCGGCGCCGACGGCGACGGCGCGCTCGTCTGCGGCTTCCACGCCCCCGGCTCGTGGCACGAGATCGTGCCCGTCGGCGACTGCCTGCTCGCGTCCGAGCGCTCCAACGCCGCCCGTGAGCAGGTGCTGGCCTGGTGCCGGGCGCAGGGCCTCGAGCCGTTCGACCGGCGCGCGCACAGCGGCCTGCTGCGCAACCTCGTCGTGCGCGAGGGCCGGCGCACCGGCGAGCTGCAGGTCCGGCTCGTGACCGGACCGGGCGACCTCGACGGAGCGAGCCTCGCCGCCGCCGTCGACTGCGACGGGCTGATGTGGACGCGCACCGACGCGCTCGCCGAGACGACGCAGGGCGGCGTGACCGAGGTCGTCGCCGGCGCTCCCGTCCTGCAGGAGGAGCTCTGCGGCCTACGCTTCGCGATCTCGCCGCACGCGTTCTTTCAGACGAACACCGAGATGGCCGAGCGGCTCTACGCGGTCGCGGGCGAGCGCGCCGGGCTGCAGGGCTGGGAGCGCGTCTACGACCTGTACTGCGGGATCGGCACGGTCGCGTTGAGCCTGGCCGCGCGCGCCGGCGAGGTCTGGGGACTGGAGATCGTCGAGCCCGCGATCGCCGACGCGATCGCGAACGCCCGCCGCAACGCGATCTCCAACGCGCGCTTCTTCGGCGGCGACGTGCGCCTGGCGCTGCGCGAGCTCGTCGAGCGGGCCGGCCGCCCCGACGTGGTCGTCGTCGACCCGCCGCGCGCGGGCCTCTCGCAGAAGGTCGTGCGCCGCGTGGTCGAGGCGGCGCCGCGGCGGATCGTCTACATCTCGTGCAACCCGACGACGCTCGCGCCGAACGCCGCGCAGCTCGTCGAGGCCGGCTACGCGCTGCGCCGCGTCACGCCCGTGGACATGTTCCCGCAGACGCCGCACATCGAGTGCGTCGCGCTGCTGGAGCGCACGGTTTAGCCTCGCCCTCGCCGGCGGAGCGCCGCTCGCGCGCCGCTGGAGCGCGGCTCAGCCGCCGCCGGAGCCCGCGCCGCTCCCGCCCCCGCCGGCCTTGTGTGACCACTTCAGCTCGATCTCGAGTTCGGTCTCGCCCGCCTCGACCTCCACCTCGACGCCAATTGCGATCTCGTCGGCGACCTGGAGCTTGAGCTCCCAGTCGTCGTGCTCGAGCTCGACCGCGCCGTCGCCGTCCAGCGAGTCAGCCAGCTCGCGCAGCAGCGCAGCCGCCTCCGCGCGCTTTCCCTTCTTCTCCCACTCGAACTCGATCATGACCTCTCCGTCATCTTGTGGACACGTCGGTTGGCCGTACCGCCCGTGGCGCCGTCCGAAACGGGGTAGCGCTAGCAACTGCACGTATGCTCTGGGCGGCGTAAGGGCGGCGGGACCCAACGGCGGTGTTGTAGATGCGCTCCGCGAGCTCGGGCGCACGCTGCTCCTCGTCGTCGGGAGGGGCACCCTGGCGCGCCGGATCGCACATCCTGCCCTGGGCGATCCCGTGCGATGAGTTTGCGTGAGTGCGAGAGTTGGTGGTATGAGCAATCCCACGCAGGCATCCACCACCGTCTCGAACATCGGCGTCGCGATGTTCACGATCTCCGATCAGGACGCGGCGATCGCCTACTACACGCAGACGCTCGGCTGGGAGCTGCGCGCCGACGTCCCGTTCGGGGACGAGGGCGGCAACCGCTGGGTCGAGGTCGCCCCGCCGGGCTCGACGGCCCGCCTGGCGCTCAACCCTCCGATCGGCGACTGGGGGCCCGGCGGCAGCGCGATCGGCGTCGAGACGCCCTACGTCGAGGCGGAGTACGCGCGCGTCCAGGCGATCGACGGCGTCAAGACCGGCGAGATGATGGGCGGCGATGGCCCGGTTCCGCGGATGTTCTCGATCGAGGATCCCGACGGCAACCACATCTGGGTCGTGCAGTCCGCCTGAGCCGACCACCCACGCGGCCGGGTCACGTGGACGAGCGCGGGCCCGGCCGGCGGGCCGCCGGGACAGCACCGACGTAGACGATGTGCTGCGACAGGATCAGCTCGCGCAGGTCCTGCGCCGCGAAGCGACCGGCTGCGCGCGCTACTCCTCTCGTCCAACCGGGCAGCGGCGAGACGCGTCGGCGAAGTGTGCAGGCGATGGCCGCGGGCCGCTACTTGGCGGCGTGACTGGCGTTGGGAGTCGCATGCGAGGACGGCTGCTGCTTGTCGCCTGGCTGGTTGCGGTGTCGATGGCGCTGGCCAGCGGCGCCGTCGCGCAGGGCGCCGTTGAGTACGGCCAGGCGAAGGTGGCGGGCCTTGAGCGCACGTGGCGGCTGTTGGTGCCGGACACCGTCACGCGGCGCGCCCCGGTGCTCGTCGTCTTGCACGCCGGCGGCGCGACCGCAGACGAGATGGCGGCCGCGACACGGATGGATGCTGCGGCCGCCGCCCAGGGCTTTGTGGTGATCTACCCGCAGGCGCATGGCACCCGGTTCAATGCCGGCATCTGCTGTTCGTCGGTGCGCGGCGACGTCGCGTTCGTCGATCGGCTGCTCGACGATCTGCAGCGGCGCTTTCAGACCGATCGGCGGCGGGTCTTCGCGGCCGGGTTCTCCAACGGCGGCTTCATGGCCTACCGGCTGGCGTGTCAGCGCTCGCAGCGCTTTGCGGCGATCGCCGCGGTCGCCGCGACCGAGCTGACCGTACCGTGCCGACCGAGCCACCCCGTCTCGGTCGTGCACATCCACGCGCGCGACGAGACGAAGGTCCCGTTCTTCGGTGGCCGCTGGGCGCGACATCCGCGCGCCGGCCGCGGCTACCGCGGCAGCCCGAGCGCGTTTGCGCTCGCGCGACGCTGGCGCACGCGCAACCGTTGCCGGTCGCGCCGCACGACCGTCGCGCGCTCGGCCACGCTGACGACGTGGCACACCCGCGGCTGCGCACGCCACACGCAGGTCGCGCTGGTCGCGCCGACGCTTGGCGGTCACCGCTGGTTTGGCGGTCTGCCGCCCTACGGCGCGTCTGACGACGCGATCGACGCCACCGCCCAGATCGCCGCGTTCTTCACCGGCCTTCCCGTCACCGCCCGCAAGCGCATCAGGCCATAAGAACTCGTCGAGCGCGAGCTTCCTGCGCACGCAGCAACCTCCGGCGCGAGATGCGGCTCTCCGGTGCTCGTGTTCGTCCGAAGCGGCAGTGGTCGGGACCGATGCGCCAGCGGCTGCACTGTGGTGGAGTGCGCCGTTGGCTGCGTCGATGGATCGTCCCTCAGGCGGGCGCGGAGCTCGTCGATGACCTCCTCGACCGTGGGCGGTCGTTCGATCGGCACGGCCGGGCCGGGACGCAGCATCCGCGCCGCACGCGTCGATGCCGTCGCCTGACGCCGAGCTCGTCGACGCAGCGGCGCGCCGCGAGCGCCCGCCGCGCGCGGCCGTATCCTCACGACTCCGGCAGCTCGCGATCTCGAGCGAGTCGTTTGACCTCCATGGCCAGCCATCGCCCCGGCGTCACCAACTTCGTCCACGTCGGTCTTGTCGTCGAGGACCTCGACGAGACACTCCGGTTTCTTGCGCTGCTCGGCTTCGACTGCGGCAAGCCCGGGGTGTTCAGCGGCGAGTGGATCGATCGGATCATTGGTATTGAGAACGTGACGGTCGAGATCGTGATCGCTCGCGCCCCCGACGGCAGCGACATGTTCGAGGTCGTGCGCTTCCACTCGCCTTCCGCCGGCGCTCAAGAGCTGGCGCCGGCCGCGAACAGTCCTGGGCTGCGGCACGTCGCCTTCACCGTCGATGACGTGCGTGGCGTCGTCGACCGCGTCCGAGAGGCCGGCTGGGAAACGGTCGGCGAGATCGTCGACTTCGAGAACACCTTCCTCCTCTGCTACGTCCGCGGACCCGAAGGCCTGATCGTCGAACTCGCCGAGCGGCTCGACGGCGCGCCGGGCTGAACGGCCAGCCTGAACCGCCCCGGGACGTTGAGGGAGGCGGCGGTTAGTCGCTGGGCGCGACTGACCGCATCTCTGCATCGAGAACCTGTCGGCGCCCCGTCGGCTAGCACCGAGCGTCGTCTCGGCGAGCCACCGATCCTCTGGGCGCAAAAGGCAGCGGCCGCAATCTGTTCGCACACGCTGATGCTTTCCACGCCGACGAGCGGCTGCCGGAACTCGTCCTGAGGGGCACTGCAGCGGAACCAGTGTTTGTCGCTCGTCTGTGCGCAACATCGTGGCGAACGCGCGCTTGTCGGCGTGGCGCAGGGGCGCGAGACTGCCGTGGGTGGTCGTTCGCGGCGAGACCGAGGCAGGTTCGTGGGAATTGGTGCAGCGTGCCCCACATCCGCTGCTGCGCGCGCATGTCCGCGGCTTCTATGAGGGCTATCAGCAGATGATGTGCGCGCCGGTGCGCCGGCTTGAGGTGCCGCACGCGGGGATCGTGCTGATCGTCGGGCTGGGCCCGCTGATCGATGTCGATGGAGCGTGTCATGGGTCATTCGTCGCCGGGCTATATGACGTGCCTGTCGTCGTGCGTGACGATGGCCGTCAGGCAGGTATCCAGGTCAACCTCACACCGCTTGGCGCGGGCATGCTGCTCGGGATGCCGATGCGCGAGCTGACTGGGCGGACTGTCGCGCTTGACGATCTGCTCGATGACGCGCTGTCTGACCGGCTCAGAGCACTGGCAACCTGGGCGGCGCGGTTCGCGGCGCTCGATGCCTTCCTGCTGCGCCGCTTGCGCGCCGCGCGCGAGGCGCGTCCGGATGTCGCCTATGCGTGGTCGCGGCTGGACGCAGCACGCGGAGACATCCCGATCGCGCAGCTGTGTCGAGAGCTGGGCTGCAGCGCACGTCACCTCTCGGCGCGCTTCGGCGAGCAGGTCGGCATGTCGCCCAAGGCGTTCTCGCGTGTCCTGCGCTTCGAGCGTGCGGTATCGCTGCTGATCGACGGTGCGCCGCCGGGCAAGGTCAGCGCGATCTGCGGGTTCGCCGACCAGTCGCATCTCAACCGCGAGTTCCGTGCGCTTGCCGGCCGCGCGCCGGGAGCCTTCGCCGCGTCGGTCATAAACGTCCAAGACGGGCTCGGCGTGGCCGCGTAGCCTCGCCCGATGTCGACCATCTCACCGATCATTCCCTACCGCGACCTGCGCGCCGCGATCGAGTTTCTTTGCGGCGCCTTCGGCTTTGAGCGCCATGAGCTGCACGAAGGCCCAGACGGCGAGCTGCAGCACGTCGAGCTCATGCTCGACG
>DASZOA010000371.1:0-8958 GCA_035551055.1 Solirubrobacteraceae bacterium | reverse complement strand
GCCGTTCGGCCATGAGCAGGTCGTGCGCTGCGCGACGCCCCATTTCCGTCTCCTCGAGAGCTCGAGCGGGCGGGTGGACTACATCGAGACGATCAAGCAGTGGCGGGCACGCTTCGCCGAGCGCAGCATCCGCAAGGTGCTGCTCAAGGCGCGGCTCGTCCCACGCTATCTGACAAGCCGCGACTTCAGGCTCGCCTTCACGTCCGGGGTAAGCGCCAACAGCGTCTGCTTCGAGCGCGAACTGCTCGACCACTACAGGCTCGTGTTCGAGAAGCCGGCCTAGCGGCGCACCCGCGGGCGAGACTCAGCCCCGCGCCAGCTGCGCCTAGCGCGCCTCGCGCCAGCCAACGAGCCCGCTTCGCGCCAAGCTGAGGTTCGTGAACAGCAGCGGTCGACGAAGCGAGGCTGGTTTCCGCGCATGCGGCGATCACCGGGTGCGCGCTCCTCCTCGACCACGCGGGCGCTTCAACCGACGTGCGGGCTCCGACGACAACCCAGAAGCCTCAGGCGCTCGTCCGTCCTTCGCGTGAACTACAGCGGAGTCCGCGGGTACGAAGGCCTCCTGTCGCGCCGACCGCCTCGCCACCCGCCACGAACGCGCGCAGCGCGGCCTCGTCGGGCAGCGGGTCGAGCTCCAGTACAGGGGCGTCGTGGCTCGCCAGCCAGGTCTGCACGATGCGCGCCTCGCCGACCTCGTCGGGCGGCAGGCACGCCGGGGCGCTGCCGGCGCCGCGCGCGACCGCGCGCCGCGTGCGCTCGACCAGGTCGCCGCCATCCGGCGCACCCCAGTCGGCGATGCGGCCGCCGGCGAGCCAGAACGCGTCGTGGCGCGGCGCGCCGCGCGGATGCGGGGCGAGCACGAGGCGCGGGCGCGCGTGGGTCGCCTGCAGGGCGCCGTCGAGCGCGTCGACGAGCGTGGCGATCCGCGCGCGCCGCCGGCGCAGCCAGGCCGCGCGCTCGTAGCGCTCGGCGGCGGCGGCGGTGCGCATCTGCGCGTCGAGGTGCTCGAGCAGCGCCGTCCCGCCATCGCCGCGGCCGGAGAACAGCGCCAGCGCCTCGTCGAGCTTGCGCCGGTAGAGGTTCGGGTCGAGGTCGTTCAGGCACGGCGACATGCAGCGGCCCATCTGGCCGTACGCCGACGGCCACGGGCGCAGCCGCAGCTTGCGCCCGCAGTGGCGCAGGCCGAAGAGCGAGTCGAGCTGCTCCTTGAGCTCGACGGCGGCGGCGCGGCTGCGCAGCGGGCCGATCGTGACCGCGCGCCCCGCCGCCGGCTCGCGCGCGACCTCGAGCACCGGATAGGCGATGTCCAGGCGGCAGCGCAGGTAGACGTACGCGTCGTCGTGCTTGTGGACGACGTTGCCCGGCGGGCGCAGCTCGCGGATGAGCCGGTGCTCGAGCACGAGCGCGCCGAGCTCGGAGTTCGTCGTGCGGTGGTCGACGAGCGCGGCCTGCTCGGTCCAGCCTTCGGCCGAGGCCGACGTCGCGAAGTGCGAGCGCGCCCGCGTGCGCAGCGTGACCGACTTGCCGACGTAGAGCACCTGGCCGGCGGCGTTGCGGAAGATGTACACGCCGGGCTCGTCGGGCAGGGCGGCGGTGTCGGGCCGGTGGCGCTTGACGGCGCCGGTCGGCCCGGTCGTGCGGCCCGCGCGCGGAGTGCGCGCCCGCCGGGGCGTGCGCAGCATCGCGAGCGCGTCGGCGACGGTCGCGGCGTGCGCGCACAGCCGCCCGAACAGCGCGCAGAACACGCGTGCGCACGTCTCGGCGTCGGCGAGCGCGCGGTGCGCGGCGTGCACCTCGACGCCGAGCGCGTCGGCGAGCGCGGCCAGCCGGCGCTGGCGCACGAGCGGGGCGAAGCGGCGCGCGAGCGCGACCGTGCACAGCACCGGCGGGTCGGGCCACTCCAGGCCGGCGCGGCGAAACGCCTGGCGCAGGACGCGGCGGTCGAACGCCGCGTTGTGGGCGACGAGCACGCGCGCGGGCGGCGCTCCGATGAGGTCGACGAGGTCGGGCAGGACGGCGTCGGCGGGCGACGCCTCGTCGACCATCCCCTGCGTGATCTGCGTGAAGCGCTGGATCGAGCGCGACAGCGGCGCGACGCCCGCGACGAGCGTCTCCCAGCGGTCGTGCAGCTCGCCGCCCCCGACCAGCACCGCGCCGATCTCGGTCAGCTCGCAGGCCTCGCCCGCGCGACCGTTGGTCTCGGTGTCGACGACGAGGAACTCCGTCGTCGCCAGCGGCTGGGCGAGCAGGTCCGCCATCGCGACCAGGGTGCCGTTGCGACAGGACGGAATGCAGCGCGCGTTGCAGCCGGCGCGCCATCGAACCGACCGACGCACGGTCGGTGAGCCGAGCGGCGTGCGCCCGGCCGCACCGATCGGCGCTCGGATAGGTTTCAGCGGTTGGTGCGACCGCTGGATGCGATGTGCAGGATGCGACGGATCGCCGCCGGGACCGGCGCCGCCCTCGCGCTCGCACTCGGCGCCTGCGGCGGCGACGACTTCGCAAACGAGCCGGGGGCGCCGGCGCCGATCACGCTCAGCGCGGTCATCAGGCCGACCGCGGTCACGGTCTCGCCGTCGCGCATCGGCGCGGGGCCGATCGAGCTCATCGCGAGCAACCTCACCGCACGGTCGCAGCGGCTCACGCTGCGCAGCGCCGCGCGCGCGGGCGGCGCCGCCGAGCTCCACCAGCGCACCGGGCCGATCAACCCCGGCGACACGGCGTCGCTGACCGCCGACCTCGCGCCGGGGACGTATCGGCTCACGACGCCGTCGGATGCCATCGCCGGCACCACGCTCCGCGTGGGGCCGCCGCGCGCCGACGCCAAGGACGGGCTGCTGCAGCCGTAGCGCCGCGTCCGCCGGGTTGTCACAATGCGCGCGATGCGCCGCCCCCGCACCGTCCTGTCCGTGCTCGCGGCGCTCCTGCTCGCCGCCGTCGCCGCGCTGCTGACGACCGTCGGCTCCAGCGCGGCGCCGACGAAGTCCCAGGCGCTCTTTCAGAAGACGCTGCTCGACGACCCCCGGACGACGGCCGCGGTCAAGGAGCTGCTGCGCGACGGCGGCGGGATCGTCGCACCCGACATCACGTTCGCCGACGTCACCGGCGACGGGCGCTCGGACGCCATCGTGCTCGTCGACACCCGCGGCGTCGCGGGCGCCGTCGCGCTGTACGTCTTCAGCACCGCCGGCGAGAGCGCCGACAGCGACCTGCGCGCGGTCTACCGCTCCCAGCGCCTGTACCGCGCCAGCGCGGAGGTGTCCGACGGGACGCTCGTGATCCGCACGCCGCGGTTCACCGAGGGCGACGACGTCTGCTGCCCGGCCAGGGTCGTGCAGCGGGTGTACGTCTGGACCGCCCGCAGCAAGACGCTGCGCCTGCGCAGCTCCGAAGAGGTGCGCGGACCGGACGGCTGAGGGGGCGGACGACGCAACGCGCCTTCCGCTCGGGGGCGCGAGCACAGTCGATCTCGCACGCCTGCCGGGTTGTCGAGCGAACGTCCGGCATTTGGACGCAATGTCGACACCCCGCGGATTGCGCGCAGACGCGACGGCGAACGCGCTGCGCGCCGGCATGCGATACTTGCTTGCGTGCAAGCATCGAACGCGCAGCTCCCCGCGCCGCCCGCCGCCGACAGCGCATCCGCCGCGCTCGCCGAGCAGCTGCTTGCGCTGTGGCGCGCCGTGATCGCCGCCAACAGCGTCGGCGCCTACGCGATCTTCGAGCAGCTCGACCTCACGCTGACGCAGGTCAAGGCGCTCTGCGCGCTGTCGAGCGCCGAGTTGACGGTCAAGGAGCTCGCCGAGCGCCTCGGGCTGTCGCTGCCGGGCGCCAGCCGTGCGATCGACGCGCTCGTCGAGCGCGAGCTGGTCGGCCGCCGCGAGGACAGCGACGACCGCCGCGTGCGGCGCCTGAGCTGCACCGCCGCCGGCCGCGAAGCGCGCGCGCGGCTCGACGAGGCGCGCCTGGCCGGAATCGAGCAGTTCACCGCGCGCCGGGACCCGGCCCACGCGGCACGGCTGTCGGAGGCGCTGCGCCCGGTCCTCGAGGACCTGCGCCAGCCCGCGGAGCACAGCGCATGACCGACCGCATCCGCCTCAACGACGGCAACCGCCGCTGGTGGACGCTCGCGGCGATGTGCTTCGCGCTGTTCATGGTCATGCTCGACAACACCGTCGTCAACGTCGCGCTGCCGTCGATCCAGCGCGACCTGCGCACGTCGATCGCCGGCCTGGAGTGGACCGTCAACGCCTACACGCTGGCGTTCGGCGTGCTGCTGGTCACCGGCGGGCGGCTGGGCGACATCTTCGGCCGCCGCCGCGTCTTCCTCGCCGGCGTCGCGCTGTTCGCGGCGTCGAGCGCCTTCATCGGCTTCTCGCAGTCGCCGGCCTGGCTGATCGCCGGGCGCGCGGCACAGGGCGTCGGCTCGGCGCTGATGATGCCGGCGACGCTGTCGATCATCACGAACGCCTTCCCCCCGCACGAGCGCGGCCGGGCGATCGGCACGTGGGCGGGCGTGTCGGCGCTGGCGCTGGCGATCGGCCCGGTGCTCGGCGGGCTGCTCGTCGAGCACGTCTCGTGGCAGTCGATCTTCTTCATCAACCTGCCCGTCGCCGCGGGCGCGGTCGCGGTGACGCTGTTCGCCACGCGCGAGTCGCGCGACGAGACCGTCGTGCCGCGCGTCGACGTCGCCGGGATCGCCGCGATCACCGTCGGTCTGACCGCGCTCACGCTCGCGCTCGTCGAGGCGCCCTCCTGGGGCTGGGGGTCGGCGCGCATCCTCGCGCTGCTCGCCGTCTCCGCCGCCGGCCTGCTCGCGTTCGCGCGCATCGAGCGGCGCGTGCGCGTGCCGATGGTCGACCTGCGCTTCTTCACCTCGCGCACGTTCTTCGGCGCCAACCTCGTGGCGTTCATCGTGTCCTTCGCGATGCTCGGCATGTTCTTCTTCCTCACGCTGTACATGCAGAACGTGCTCGACTACTCGCCGCTGCAGGCCGGCATCCGCTTCCTGCCGACGACGCTGATGGTCATCGTCGTCGCTCCGATCGCCGGGCGGCTGACCGACAGCATCGGGCCGCGGCCGCTGATCACGGCCGGGCTCGGGCTCGTCGGCGCCTCGCTGCTGTGGCAGTCGTTCTTGACCGCGGACTCGGGCTATGACTTCCTGCTGCCGGGCTTCGTGCTGATGGGCATCGGGATCGCGCTCGTGATGTCGCCGATGAGCACGGCGGCGATGAACGCCGTCGACCAGAGCAAGGCCGGCGTCGCGTCCGGGATCCTGTCGATGAGCCGGATGGTCGGCGGCACGCTCGGCGTCGCGGTGCTCGGCACGTTCATCGGCCACGCGACCTCGCAGGCGGACTTCGTGGCCTCGCTCGGCGGCGGCCTGCTGCTCGGCGCGGTCGTCGCGTTCGCCGGCGCGGCCGTCGCCTGGACATCGATCTCGCCGGAGATCGCGGGCGGCGCGGCCCGCCAGGTTCCCGCCACCGGGGAGGCCGCCCCGCCGCCGGCCGAGCCCGCGCGCGAGCCCGCCGGCGCGTAGGATCACCCGTTCCGGGTCAGCGAACCGAGGGGTGCCAAGGACCGTGGCCGTCGATCTCAGCCAAGTCTCCAGCGTCGAAGCCGAGCCGGGCGAGCTGCCCGCGACGATGGCCGCCTGGGTCATCCGGCAGGAGCGCGAGGGCGAGCCCAAGGACGCCTTCCAAATCGAGGAGATCGAGGTCCCCGAGCCGCAGGCCTTCGAGGTCGTCGTCCGCGTGATGGCGGCGGGCGTGAACTTCAACAACGTCTGGGCATCGCTCGGCAAGCCCGTCTCGGTCTTTCGCTACCACCCCGAGGAGGACCACCACATCGGCGGCTCGGACGCATCGGGCGTCGTCTGGAAGGTCGGCGCCGGCGTGACGCGCTGGAAGGTCGGCGACGAGGTCGTCATCCACTGCAACCAGGCCTCCTATGAGGACGTCGAGGTCCACGGCCTGGACCCGCTCGCCGCGCCGAGCCAGAAGATCTGGGGCTACGAGACGAGCTGGGGCTCGTTCGCGCAGTTCTGCAAGGTCCAGGCCCAGCAGCTGCTCGCCAAGCCCGAGCACCTGACCTGGGAGGAGGCCGCCTCCTACGGGCTGACGTACTTCACCGCCTACCGGATGCTGATGGACCAGACGAACCTCCAGGCCGGCCACAAGGTGCTCGTCTGGGGCGCCGCCGGCGGCCTCGGCGTGTTCGCGACGCAGCTGTGCGCGATGACCGGCGCCGACTGCGTCGGCGTCGTCTCCTCCGACCAGAAGGGCGAGCTCGTCAGGCAGCTCGGGGCCAGGGACTTCATCAACCGCAGCGAGTTCGCGGGGATGATGCGCAAGGGCGGCGAGACGCCCGACGAGGAGAAGGAGCGCTTCGCGGAGATGCGCCGTTTCGGCAAGCGGGTGCGGGAGATCCTCGGCGACGCGCCCGACATCGTCTTCGAGCACGTCGGCAAGGCGACGTTCCCGACGAGCGTCTTCGTCGTCAAGCCGTTCGGCAAGGTCGTGATCTGCGGCGCGACGTCCGGCTTCGACCTGGACTTCGACGTGCGCTACCTGTGGATGCGCCAGAAGCAGATCATCGGCTCGCACTTCGCCAACGCCTGGGAGTGCACGAAGGCCAACGATCTCATCCGCGAGTCGAAGATCCGTCCCGTCCTCTGGAAGACGATGCCCTTCGAGGGCGTCGCGGAGGCCCATCAGCTCATGTACGAGAACAAGCACTCCGGCAAGATCGCGATCCTCGTCGGCGCCACCGAGGCCGGCCAGGGCAAGACCGCCGAGGGCCCGGGCGCGATCACCGCCGAGGTCGGCAGCTGATGGCCGGCGGCGTCGTCCAGCTGCCCTGGTACGCGACCGGCTTTCGCGGCGACGACCTCGAGGCCGCGCTGTCCGAGCTGGCGCCGATCTCGACGCGCTACGGCGCGACGCGCCACATGGTCTTCCGCGCGCGCGACGACCGCTACCGGTTTCTCATGTCGATCGACTTCCCCGACAAGTCGGGCTGGGACGCGTTCTGGTACGGCCCGGAGTTCACCGAGATGCGCGCCGCCTGCACGGGCTGGTACCAGGTGCCGCTGCTGTACACGTGGGCCGACCTCGTGAGCTTCGGCGAGGTGCGCGACTCTACGGGGGTGGACGAAGCGTAGGGCCGCCGGGCGCGGCGCGGATCGCGTAGCGCGACGGGGCCCGCGCGACCGCCGGGTTGCGGATCCGGCCGAGGCGGTCGACGAGGCGCAGCCACTGCGCCGGGCGCAGCCCGAGCGCCGGTATGCCGCGGGCGCCGCCGGCGCCGCCGCGCGGGCGGAAGCCGACGTGGATGTGGTCGGCGTGATCGGCGAGCGCGAGCGTGTTCGCAGCACCCGGGTAGCGCATGAGGCTGATGATCTGCGCGGGCGCCAGCGCCCCCTGGAGCGTCAGCAGTCGGCGCACGGTCGTGTCGGCGAGCGAGCCTTCGCCCTGGTTTCCGAGGATCGGCCGGCCGTTGATCTTCGCGATGTCGACGGCGTTGCCGGACGCGTGGTGGGAGATGTTGCCGCCGTCGGTGTGCGTGCGGTGCCCGCAGCGCAGCGACGACACCGTCGGGCGCAGCCCGCTCGCCGACAGGAACGCGAGCGTCGCGAGCACGCGGCGATCGACGACGCCCGCGGCGATGTCCCGCCGCCCGCAGGCGTAGATCGCGATCGCCGGGTCGGCGAGCACGCGGCGGGCGAGCGCGTCCTTGCTCATGAGCAGGATCTGCCCGATCGAGCCGCCGGCGAGCGCCGCCGCGCCGCGGGCGCGGTAGATCGCGGTCGACTCCAGCGCCCGCCAGCCCTCGAGGAAGGGCTCGGGATCGATCCGTGGCATGTCGGTCCCCGGCGGGCGGATCTCGAACAGGACGTGCGGCGCGCCGGCGATCGAGGTCGCGCCGATCCGGCCGAGGATCGTGCCGGCGATGACGCGGCGGCCGGGATACAGGCGCCGCAGCTCGAGCTCGTCGCGCTCGAGCGAGATCCGGCCGGCGAAGTACGAGCGCAGGCTGGCCTCGGCGGGCAGCGCGAACGTCGCGTCGAGGATCTGCCGGCGGCCGCCCGAGGGCAGCGAGCGGGCCCGCGCGGGGTGCGCGAACAGGCGCTCCTTGGCGAGCTTCGCGGCGGCGGGCGGCACGGTCGGCGCGGGCGCGCGGGCGCCGGCGGCGGGCGCCGCCGGACGGTCGCTCCCGGCGCTGGCGGGCCCGCTCGGGGCAGGGTCGGGCAGCGGCGTCTGCAGCGGTTGCGTGACGGGCGGCGCGACCGCGGCCGGCGCGCGCTCCTTGGCGACGAGGACGCTGCGCGCGACCTTCGCGAGATGACCGTACGTGTACGTGTTGCCGTACGCGTCGCGCAGCATCACGAAGCGGCCGAGCCGCGTGCTGCGGCCGACGCGCACGACCTCGCCGTCCTGCACGGCGACGACCGGCGAGCCGGCCGGCGCGACGAGCCGCAGCCCGCGCCGTGGGCGCGCGTCCGCAGCGCGCCGCGCGTAGCGCGCGCGGGCGGCGACCGGCGAGCGGCCCTGCGCGAGGCCGGTCAGCGAGCCGACGAGCTCCGACGGCAGCCCGGCGATGCGGCGCGCGCGATCGAGCACCTCGGCGACGTACCAGTCGGCGTGGTTGTAGGCGAAGATCGCCCTGGCCAGATCGCTGGCGGCGCCGGCGGCGCGCAGGTAGCGGGCGGCGGCGAAGATCGCGTCGACCGGGTTGTAGGGATCCTTGCGCCCGTCCTCGTTGGCGTCGACGCCGTAGGCCTGCCAGCTGGCGGGCATGAACTGCATCCAGCCCAGCGCACCCGCCGAGGAGACGTTGAGGTTGCGGCCGTAGTCGGTCTCGATCTCGTTGATCGCCGCGAGCACCTCCCACGGGACGCCGTACTGGATGCCCGCGGCCTGGTAGATCGACAGCAGGAACGGCGGGATCCGGAAG
>DASZOA010000370.1:0-3380 GCA_035551055.1 Solirubrobacteraceae bacterium | reverse complement strand
CGTCGTCGTCGGCCGCGGCGAGCGCAAGACGCTCGAGCTGTGCGCGCTGCGCTTCTCGCTGGCCCTCGAGCGCCGCCGCCTGGCGCGCGCGCTCGAGCGCGGCCTGCGAGCGCGCGCCCGCTGCACGCTGCCCTGCTCGGCGGCGGTCCGGCTGACGATCGACAGCACCGCGGCGCGGCGCCACGGGCTGACGCGCGGGTCCCGGCCCGTCGTGGTCGCGCGCGGCAGCGCCGGTCGCAGCTTCACCGGCCGCACGCTCTTCGGCGTGCGCTTCACGGAGCGGGCACGGCGCGCGCTGAGCGGGGCCCGCAGCGTACGGCTGCGCCTGAGCGCGAGCGGGCGCTCGGGCAGCACCGACCGGCGGACGCTGCGCCGCACGCTGACCCTCCGACGCTGACGGGTTCACGGCGGGCGCGGCGAGCGCGCCTGCCAGAATGCCCGCCACATGGCCCGGCGCGTTCTCATCCTCGGCTCGACCGGGTCGATCGGCACGCAGGCGCTCGACATCCTCGCCGGCGATCCCGACCTCGAGGTCGTCGGCCTCAGCGCCGAGCGGTCGGCGGACGCGCTGATCGCGCAGGCGCGCCGCTTCGGCGTCCAGCGGGTCGCGCTCGCCGCCGCCGCCGCCGGCGCGCGCGCCGCCGAGGCGTGGACCGACGGCGAGCTGCTGATCGGCGCCGAGGGACTCGTCCGGCTCGTGCTCGAGTCCGACGCCGACCTGGTCCTCAACGCGCTCGTCGGCTCCGCCGGCCTCGGACCGACGGTCGCGACGCTGGGGGAGGGGATCGACCTCGCGCTCGCCAACAAGGAGTCGCTCGTCGTCGGCGGCGAGCTCGTCATGGCGCTGGCCGAGGCCACCGGCGCGCAGATCCTGCCGGTCGACTCCGAGCACTCGGCGCTGCACCAGCTGCTCGCCGCCGAGCCGCCGGGCACCGTCGACAGGCTCGTCCTCACCGCGTCCGGCGGGCCCTTCCGCGGCCGGTCGCGCGCCGAGCTGGCGTACGTCGGCGTCCAGGACGCTCTCGCGCACCCGACCTGGGACATGGGCGGCAAGATCACGATCGACTCCGCCACGCTCATGAACAAGGGCCTGGAGGTGATCGAGGCGCACCACCTCTTCGGCGTCGGCTACGAGCGCATCGACGTCGTCGTGCACCCGCAGTCGATCGTCCACAGCATGATCACGCTGTGCGACGGCGCCGCGCTCGCGCACCTCGGCCACCCCGACATGCGGGTGGCGATCTCCTATGCCCTGCACCACCCCGACCGCGTCGACGTGCCGGTGCGCGCGCTCGACCTCGCGCACGTCGGCGCGCTGACGTTCGAGCCCGTCGACCACGACGCGTTCCCGGCGCTCGGGCTCGCGCGCGCGGCGGCGGCCGCGGGCGGCACGGCGCCGTGCGTGCTGAACGCCGCCAACGAGGTGGCCGTATGCGCCTTCGTGGCCGAGAAGCTGAGCTTCCTGGGCATCGCGGCCGTCATCGAGGGAGCGCTCGAGCGCCTGCCGGCGGCGCCGGTGCGTGCCTTCGAGTCGCTGTACGAGGCCGACCGCGAGGCGCGCGTCGTCGCCGGCGAGCTCGTCGAGGCCTGGTCGGAGCGGCTCCTACACTGACACCGTGAGCTATCTGCTGGCCTTCGCGGGATTCGCCGCGCTGATCATCCTGCACGAGTTCGGCCACTTCGTGGCGGCCAAGGCCGTCGGGATGCGAGTCGAGCGCTTCGCGCTGTTCTTCCCGCCGCTCCTGGCGCGCTGGCGGCCGCGCAACAGCGAGACCGAGTACGGCCTCGGAGCGATCCCGCTCGGCGGCTACGTGAAGATCACGGGGATGAACCCCGAGGAGGACATGCCTCCCGAGGTGGCCCATCGCGCGTACTACCGCCAGAAGGTCTGGAAGCGGATCGTCGTCATCGCGGCGGGCCCCGCCGTCAACATCGTGCTCGCCTTCGTGATCCTGTGGGTGCTGTTCGCGTCGCGGCCCCTGCCGCTTCCCCAGCCGGTCGTCCAGACCGTCGAGAAGGGCACGGCGGCGCAGGGGGTGCTGCAGCCGGGCGACCGGCTCGTCTCGGTCGACGGCAGGCCCGGCTACGCGCCGGGGCTCACGCCGGAGCAGGGCGAGGAGCGCGTTGAGGCGCTGCGCGAGCAGATCGCGCGCCACTCGTGCGCCGGAGAGCCCAGGCAGGGCTGCGCGGCGACCGAGCCCGTGAAGATCGTGGTCCTGCGCGACGGCGAGCGGCGCACGCTCGAGGTGACCCCGCGGTACGACGAGCAGGCCGACCGGCTGCTGATCGGCTTCGGCTTCGGGACGCGCGGCGTCGACGTCGGCGTGGGCGAGGCGGCGGAGATGAGCGTCACCGGCATGTGGAACGTCACGACGATCACCGTCGACCGGATCGTGCGGCTGTTCTACGACGAGCAGGCGCGCAACGACGTGTCCGGCGTCGTCGGCTCCTACGAGGTGACGCGCCAGTCGCTCGAGTTCGACACGGTGCGCGCGGTGTCGATCCTCGCGCTCATCTCGCTGTCGCTCGGGATCATCAATCTGTTTCCGTTCCTGCCGCTCGACGGCGGCCACATCTTCTGGGCGCTCGCCGAGAAGCTGCGCGGTCGCGCGATCTCCTTCCGGGTGCTCGAGCGCGCGTCGGTCGTCGGCTTCATGCTCGTGCTGTTCTTGTTCTACGTCGGGTTGTCCAACGACATCGGCCGGCTATCGAGCGGCGAGGGCTTCGGCGTGCGCTGAGGCGGGACGCCGCAATGCACGCGCGGCTCAGCGCGTGCGCAGGACGAGCCGGTCGGTGCTGAACCCCGCGCGCCCGTCCGGTCCACGGCTGGTGATGAACGCGTTGAGCCTCACCGTCCGGCGCGTCCGCAGTAGCGCGCGCATCCGCGGCGAAACGACGATCCGCGTCCGGCGCCGTCCGTTGCCCGGGATCTGGAAGGCGCTCGCGCCAAGCGTGACCCGCCGTCGCGACCCGCTCGGGCCCACCGGCGAGGCGGTGCGCAGCTTGACCGTGCCCGAGCACAGTCCGCCGCGCGGGCAGCGCAGCTGGAAGCGGATCGTTCGCCCGATGAGCGTCGTCCTGGTCTGGATCACCGTCACGACCGGCGGCACGGACACCCTCTCGGTGTTCGACGCCGCCGCCAGGCACCGGGCGGTGACACGGACGAGCGCGCGGTAGGCGGCGGTCCTGCGTGGGCGGATCGTGACCGCGAAGCTGCCGCTCTGATCGGTCGTGGCGCGGGCGACGGTCACGAAGCTGCGGTTGCCGGCGAAGCGCCGCTGCAGCTCGACGGGCTGACCGGCCTGGCAGGCCGCCGGGTTCGAGCTCGCACTGATCCGGCCGCGCATCGCCACTGCGGTCCCGCCGCGCACGCTGGTGCG
>DASZOA010000369.1:0-11772 GCA_035551055.1 Solirubrobacteraceae bacterium | reverse complement strand
GGCGCGCGGCGACCGCGTCGTGCGCCTCGTGGACGGCGAGACGATCGACGCCGTCGCCGGATCGGTCAACGCGCTCGTGCACCTCGCTGCGCTGCGCAGCGCTGGCGGCGACTGGCGTGACGTGCTCGAGCGCGACCTGCTCGGCCTGTTCCGGCTCACGCGCGAGCTCCGCGAGCAGCTGCTGGAGTCGGCGCGGCGCGGCGGCGCGGCAGTGCTCGCGGCAACGCGGATCGGCGCAGCATTCGCGGCCGCCGGTGGCCCCGAGCAGGCGGCCGCCGGGCACGGCCTGCTCTCAGGGTTCGCGAAGTCGCTCGCGCAGGAGTGGCCCACGGTGCGCGTGCGGGCCGTCGCCCTCGAGCAGGCCGCGGCGGCGGTCACGGCGCAGCGGCTCCTCGCCGAGCTGTTGACCGACGACGACGACGCGGAGATCGGCTACCGCGACGGTCGGCGGCTGCGCCTCGAGCTGTCGCCCCACGCCGTCGCTGCGCATCGCGAGGCGCTGACGCTGGACCGCGATTGCGTGATCGTCGCGACCGGCGGCGCGCGCGGGATCACGGCCGAGGCGGTCCTCGCGCTCGCCCGTCACTGCCGGCCGACGGTCGTGCTGGTCGGGCGAACCCCGCTCGGCGAGGAGGACCCGCGCACCGCCGGCCTGAGCGACCCGGCGGCGGTCAGGAAGGCGATCATGCAGTCGCGCCGCGAGCACGGCAGCGCGGTGACGCTCGCCGCCGTCGAGCGCGACTACCGCAGCCTGATCGCCGCGCGCGAGGTCCGCGACACGATCGCGCGGCTGCTGCGCGGCGGCGCGCGCGCCGAGTACGTCAGCTGCGACGTGGGCGACGCGGACCTCTTCGGAGCGCTCATCGACCACGTGTACGCGACCCATGGTCGCATCGACGGCGTCATCCACGGCGCGGGCGTCATCGAGGACAAGCTCGTCACCGAGAAGGAGGCCGAGTCGGTCCGGCGCGTCGTCGAGACCAAGATCGCCGCGGCGTACGCGATGGCCGAGCGACTGCGCCCGGAGGGCCTGCGCTTCCTCGCGTTCTTCGGGTCCGTCGCCGGGCGCTTCGGCAACCGTGGGCAGGCCGACTACGCCGCGGCGAGCAACGAGCTCAACCGGCTCGCGCACGATCTCGACCGCCGCTGGGACGCACGCGTGGTCACGATCAACTGGGGCCCGTGGCGCACGACCGGGATGGTCTCGCCGGAGCTCGAGCGCGAGTTCGCGCGGCGCGGCGTCGACCTGATCTCGCCGCCCGACGGCGCGCGGATGTTCGTCGACGAGATCCTGCTCGGCGGCAAGGGCGAGCCCGAGGTCGTCATCGCGGGCGGTCGCGCGCTCGACGGTCGGCCGGCCTCGCCGGCGCCGCGCGCGCTGGCGCTGATCGCGCCGGAGGCCGAGCTGGAGCGCAGCGCGGACGGCGGCGTCGACCTGGAGATCACGCTCGACGCCGACCGCCATCTGTACCTCGACGACCACCGGATCGACGGGCTGCCGGTGCTCCCGTTCGCGGTCGCGATGGAGCTCATGGCGCAGCTCGTCGTCACGGGCTGGCGCGAGCTCGACGTCGCCGAGCTGCGCGATGTGCGCCTGCTCAGCGGGGTCGTCGTCGAGGACGACGTGCCGCCGCGCCTGCGCCTGACGGCGACGCCCATCGAGGGATCGGGCGAGTCCTCCTTCGAGGTGACGATCGCCGGCTGCGAGGAGCCCCCGCGCACGCACTACCGGGCCGCCGTCGACGCGCGACCGCGCGGTGCCGCGCCCGTCGCGCCGCCCGCCGCGCGGGCGCCCGACGCGCTCGACGACCTCAGCCCGTTCGCGATGGACGTCGCCGAGGCCTACGAGCGCTACCTGTTCCACGGACCGCTGTTTCAGGGCATCGTCGCGATCGAGGGGATGGACGTCCGCGGCGCGCGCGCCCTGCTGCGGCCGTCGCTGCCGTCGGCCTGCGTGCGCGACGCGTCCGCCGAGGCGTGGCTGCTGGATCCGGTGCTCGTCGACTGCGCGCTGCAGATCCAGGTGATCTGGGCGCGGATCCACTGGGACGTGACCCCGCTGCCGACGCAGATCGCCAGCCTGCGGCGCCTGCGCCCGCTGCCCGCCGCGTCACCGCATCCGGACAGCGGCGCGAACCTCGTGCGCGTCGAGCTGCGCATCCGGCCCGACAGCAGCTCGCCGCTGTGCCGTGCGGACCACCTGTTCTCCGACACGCGCGGTCGCCCGATCGCAACGCTCTCCGACGTCGTCAGCCCCGGCAGCCGCGCGCTGAACCGGATGGCGGGCACGGCATGAGCGGCGGCGTCGCGATCGTCGGGATGTCGTGTCTGTTCCCGGGGGCGCCGGACGTCGGCGCCTACTGGCAGAACATCGTCGACAAGGTCGACGCGGTCGGCGAGCCGCCGCCCGAGGCGTGGGACACCGATCGCCACTACGACCCGGACTTCGCCGACAGCGACAAGGTCTACTGCCGCCGCGGCGGCTACCTCGGGTCGCTCGTGCGCTTCGATCCCCTCGCGCACAACATCCCTCCGGTCGCCGTCGGCGGCGAGCCCGACCAGTGGCTCTCGCTGGAGCTCGCGCGCGCCGCGCTCGCCGACGCCGGCTGCGGCGAGCTTCCCGAGGGGACGCGCCATCGCACGGCGATCGTGCTCGGCAAGGGGACGTACCTCAACGCGGGCAACGCGCTCGCCGTCCAGCGCTCGCTGATCGTCGAGCAGACGCTCGACCTCGTGGCGCGCCTGCAGCCGCAGCTGTCGGAGGACGGGCTCGGACAGCTGCGCGCCGAGATGAAGCGGGTCCTGCCGCCGATCGGCGCCGAGACCGTCGCCGGGCTGATCCCCAACATCATCGCCGGGCGGATCGCCAACAAGCTCGACCTCATGGGTCCGACGTACACGGTCGATGCCGCCTGCGCATCGTCGCTCGTCGCCGTCGAGCACTGCATCCGCTACCTGCTCGAGGGACAGTGCGACCTCGCGCTGGCAGGCGGCGCCCAGGTCTGGATGCCCGTCCCCACGCTGAACGTGTTCTGCCAGCTCGGCGCGCTGTCGCGGAGCGAGCAGATCAGGCCGTTCGACAAGGACGCCGACGGCACGCTGCTGGGCGAGGGCATCGGCATGGTCGTGCTCAAGCGGCTGGCCGACGCCACGCGCGACGGCGATCGCATCTACGCGGTCCTGCGCAGCGTCGGCATCGCCAGCGACGGCCGCGGCTCCAGCGTGATGGCGCCACGCGTCGAGGGCCAGGTGCTCGCCCTGCGCCGCACGTACGAGCAGGCCGGCGTGTCGCCGCGCACGGTCGGCCTGCTCGAGGCGCACGGCACCGGAACGCCCGCCGGCGACGCGGCCGAGATCCAGACCCTGCGGCACGTCTTCGGGGAGCGCGACGGCGGCCTGCCGCACTGCGCGCTTGGCACCGTCAAGTCGATGATCAGCCACACGATCCCGGCATCCGGGATCGCGGGCATCATCAAGCTCGCGCTCGCCCTGCACCACCGGATCCTGCCGCCGACGCTGCACTGCAGCGAGCCCGACCCGAAGCTCGAGATCGAGCGCACGCAGTTCTACGTCAACACCGAGACGCGGCCGTGGATCCACGGCGCATGCGAGCCCCGCCGCGCGGCGATCAACTCGTTCGGCTTCGGCGGGATCAACGCTCACGCGCTGCTCGAAGAGTTCGTCCCCGCCGCCCGGAAGGGCGGCGCAGGCGCGACGCGCCGCGACCACCTGCCGCGCCGGGACAGCGAGGTCGTGATCCTCGGCAGCGACTCGCCGGCCGGGCTGCGCGGCGAGGCGCGGCGCCTGCACGCGGCGCTGGGACAGGGACGCGAGTGCGATCTGACCGACCTCGCGTACACGTGCGCGCGGCGTCTCACGCGGAGCGGACAGCCTCTGCGGCTGGCGATCGTGACGACGTCGCTCGACGATCTGCGGGCCAAGCTGCAGCGTGCCGAGCAGCGTCTGGGCACGTCAGGCTGCCCCCGGATCAAAGACGTGTCGGGGATCTTCTTCGCCTCCCAGCCGCTTGCCGGCGAGGGCCGGATCGCGCTGCTGTTCCCCGGCGAGGGCGCGCAGTACCCGGGGATGCTCGACGGGCTGTGCACGCACTTCCCCGAGGTCCGCGAGGTCTTCGACGCCATCGATCGCGTCTACAGCGGTCATCCGCGCGGCTTCGTCCCGAGCGACTACATCTTCCCGCGGCCTGCCTTCACCGAGGAGCAGCGTCGCGCGGCCGAGCGGCGGCTGATGGAGATGGACAGCGCGATCGAGTCGGTGCTGACGGCCAACCGCGCGCTGTTCGTGCTGCTGCGCCGCCTCGGGCTGCGTGGCGACGTCTGCGCCGGGCACAGCGCGGGCGAGTACTCGGCGGCGATGGCGGGCGGCCTGCTGCGCCTGGACACCGATCGCCAGATGCGCGACTTCACGCTCGCGATGCACCGCCACTACACCGACGCCGCCGTCGGCGAGGTGCCCCGCGCGGTCCTGCTGGCCGTCGGAGCCGACCGCGAGCGCGTGGAGGCGATCGCGCTCGAGGCGGGCGGCGAGCTGCGCGTCGCGATCGACAACGCGCCGCATCAGACCGTCCTCGTCGGCCCGCCCGCGGCCGCCGACCGCGCCCGCGAGATCCTGCACCGCGAGGGCCTCATCTTCGAGCAGCTCACCTACGATCGCGCCGTCCACACGCCGGCCTTCGCGCCCTACTCGGACCCGCTCGCGCGGATCTTCGCCGGCGTGGACGTCGGTCCCGCGCAGGTGCCCGTGCACTCGTGCGCGACGACCGCGCCCTATCCGAGCGAGTCCGACGAGATCCGCGCCCTGCTCGTCGAGCAGTGGCAGCGACCGGTCGAGTTTCGCGCGACGGTCGAGCGCCTGCACGCGGAGGGCGCGCGCCTGTTCGTCGAGGTCGGCCCGCGCGGCAACCTGACGGCGTTCGTCGAGGACATCCTGCGCGGGCGCGAGTTCTGCGCGATGCCGGCAGACGTGCAGCGCCGTTCGAGCATGACCCAGCTCAACCATCTCGTCGCGATGCTCTGCGCGCACGGGGTCGATCTCGACCTCGAGTACCTCTTCGCCGGGTGCGGGGCCGCGGAGATCGACTGGGATGCCCCGGCGCGGGCGTCAGCGCGCCCGAGCGCGACGGTCTCGCTGATCACGAGCTGGCCCGCGTTGCGGCCGTCGCAGGACGTCGTCGATGCCGTCGCGGCGCGTCCGGCGACGGCGCCGGGGCCGGCGGAGGTGCGCGACGAGGACGCCTCGCCCGCGTCCCCTGCCGCAGCGCCCGTCGAGCAGCTGCCGCCGGCGGCGCTCGACGCCGCGCCGGACGAGCGTGACGCGCCGGCTCCACCGTCGAGCGCGGCCGAGGCGATGGCGGCCCATCTCGACACGATGGACCGGTTCCTGGCGCTCGACGCCGAAGTCATGCACGCGTTCCTCGGCGCCGGGCCGCCGGCCCCACCGGTCGCCGGCGAGCTCGCGGTGCGGGTGACGTTCGACGCAGCGCGTGACGAGTTCCTGCGCGACCACAGCTTCGGCGGTGCCGTCGCGCGCACGGACGCGAGCCTGCTCGGCCTCGCGGTCGTGCCGCTGACAATGAGCCTGGACATCATGGCCGCGACGGCCGCCCGCCTCGCGCCGGACCTGCACGTCGTCGGCCTGCGCGACGTGTACGCGCGCCGCTGGGTCGCCGTCGACGACGGACCCGTCGAGGTCGAGGTGCAGGCGCGGCTGCTGCCCGCCGCCGACGGCGGGCGGCGCGTCCTCGTCACGCTGGGCGAGGCGACCGGCGCAGGACAGGACGGCGACGACGACGGGCCGGCCGTCGAGGCGATCGTCCTGCTCGACGCCGCCTACCCGCCGGCGCCGGCCCCGCGCGCGCCCGATCTGCGCGGCGGGGGGGCCTCGCGCTGGACGCCCGAGCGCATCTACGTGGACGGCATGTTCCACGGGCCCACTTGGCGAGCGGTGCGCGACGTGCGCGAGACGGCGCCGCGCGGCGTCACCGCCACGCTCGCCGTCGTGCCGGCGCCGGGTGCCGTCGACGCCGACGGCGTCGCGCTCACCGCGCTCGACGTCGTCGTCCTCGACGCCGCCGGCCAGGCGATCGGGCTGTGGGCCGCCGAGCAGCTCAGCGGCGGCGACGTGATCTTCCCGTACCGGCTGCTCGCGCTCGACGTGTTCGGCCCGCGGCGCCCGGTCGGCGAGGCGATCGGCTGCAGCGCGACCGTCGAGCTCGACGACGAGCGGACGACCCGCTCCGACATCGACATCACGGGCGGCGACGGCGCGCTCTGGATGACGCTGACCGGCTGGGAGGACAAGCGCTTCGACGCCCCCGCGCACCTGCGCCCGCTGCTGCTCGGATCGGGCGCCGCAACGATCGCGGCGCCCTGGAGCGGGCTCGTCGACGGACTGGCCGGCGGCGCGCCGCTGGAGTGCCGGCGCGTCGAGACCGCGATCGCCTCCGACCGCGCCTTCTGGCTGCGCGTCTGGTCGCGACGGGTGCTCGGCCGCGCCGAGCGCGCGCAGTTCGCCGCCCTCCGCGCGCCCGACGCGCGCAAGCTCGAATGGCTCGGCGCGCGGACCGCCGCCAAGGAGGCGGTGCGCGAGCTCCTGCGAGCGCATCACGGCCTCGACCTGCTGCCCGCCGACATCCTGATCGGCAGCGACGACCGCGGTGCGCCGGTCGTCGGCGGCGCATGGCTCGGCGGGTTGGGCATGCGGCCGGCCGTGTCGCTCGCGCACGCCGGCGGGACCGCCGTCGCCGTCGCCGGACTCGATGGCGCCCCGCTGCTGCTCGGGATCGACATCGAGCCGCTGCGAACGCGGTCTCCCGGGTTCGCCGCCGCCGCGCTCGGCGACGAGGAACGGCGCCTGCTCGACGGCATCGCCGCCGACGAGCTGCAGGAGTGGATGCTGCGCTGCTGGTGCGCGAAGGAGGCTGCGGCCAAGGCGCTGGGGACGGGCCTCGTCGCCGGCCCCGGGTCGGTCGCCGTCACGAGCATCGACCGCGAGCGCGGCGAGGTCACGCTGCTTCCCGCCGACGCGCTGCGCGCGCTGCACCCCGACGTGCTCGACGTGGAGCTCGTCGTCCACTGCGTGCGCGACGCCGAGCTCGTCGCCGCGGCCGCCGCATGCCGGCCGGACGTCCGGGACGTCGCCACACCGATCGCGTCAGCAAGGGCCTGAGATGGACGTCGACCAGGAGGTGCTCGCCGACGTGATCGAGCTGCTGACCGAGCTGGCGGGCGACTGGGAGCACGACGGCGCGATCGCGCCGCAGACGTCGTTCCTCGGCGACCTCGGGCTCGAGTCGCTCGATCTCGTCGTGATCGGCACGACCGTGCAGCAGCGCTACGGTCGCCTGCCGTTCGCCGAGTATCTCGCCGAGATCGGCCAGCGCCCGGTCGAGGAGCGCGACCTCACCGTCGGCGACCTGGTCGACTTCATCTGCCGCTTCCGCCATGCGGCCGTCGTGGGCGGCTCGTCATGAGCATACGGGCGCTCCTGCTGGGACTCGACGGCGCCACCTTCACGGTGCTCGACCCGCTCATGCAGCGGGGCGTGATGCCGAACCTCAGCGCCATCGTGCAGCGTGGGACGCGAGCGCCCCTGCGGACCGTCATGCCCGTGCTCACCCCGCCGGCGTGGACGTCGCTCATGACAGGCAAGCGTCCCGGCAAGCACGGCGTGTTCGACTTCTTTCAGAAGGAGGCCGGCGACAGCGAGTACTTCCGCTTCACGAACTCGCAGGACATCCGCACCGCGACGATCTGGTCGATCGCCTCCGAGCACGGGCAGCGCGTCATCTCGCTGAACTTCCCGCAGATGTTCCCGCCGCCGGACGTGCTGGGCTGCGTCGTGCCCGGCGGCTGGATGCCCTGGCGCCAGCTGCGGCTGGGATGCCACCCGCCGGGGCTCTTCGACCGTCTCAAGCAGCTGCCGAGCTTCAACCCACGCGAGCTCGCGCTCGACATGACGCTCGAGGCCAAGGCGATCGAGGGCTGCCCCGACGAGGAGTACGGCGACTGGATCGAGCTGCACACGCGACGCGAGGAGCGCTGGTTTCAGATCGTCCGCCACCTCATGAGCGAGGAGCCGGCCGAGCTCGTGGGCGTCATGTTCGACGGCGTCGACAAGCTGCAGCACCTCTGCTGGCGCTTTCTGGACCCGGCCCACATGCCCGAGCGTCCATCGCCGTGGGAGCAGCGGATGACCGCCCTCTGCGAGCGCTACTTCGAGCGCCTCGACGCGATGATCGGCGAGCTCGTCGCGCTCGCCGGCGAGCAGGCCACGGTCGTGCTCGCCTCCGACCACGGCTTCGGGCCGACGCGCAGAGTCTTCTACCTCAACGCCTGGCTCGCGCAGCAGGGCTATCTCACGTGGGCCGCGGCGGATGCTCCCCAGAGCGCCGTCGAGATCGGCTTCGGGAAGATGACTCGCCACGTCTACGAGCTCGACCTGGAGCGGACGGTCGCGTACGCCGCCACTCCCAGCAGCCAGGGCATCCACATCGTCACCGCGGCGACGAACGGCACGCGCCGGCTCTCGCCCGAGGAGCGCGCGCAGATCGCCGCCGAGCTGATCGCCGCGCTGCGCGAGATCCGCGACCCCGAGACCGGCGAGCCCGTCGTGTCGGAGATCTGGTCGCGCGCGGAGGCCTTCGCGGGCCCGCACGAGGAGCTGGCCCCCGACATCTCCGTGATCCTCGCCGGCGGCGCGGCGGTTTCGATCCTGCGCTCCGACACGCTCTTCAGATCGCGAGCGCAGACGCGCGGAAGTCACCGCTGGGAGGGGATCTTCGTGGCCAGCGGGCCACGGATCCCGTCGGGGGCGAGCGTCGACGAGCTGTCGATCCTCGACGTCGCGCCGCTGCTGCTGTACTGCCTCGGCCTGCCGATCCCGCTCGACGTCGACGGCGTCGTCCCGCGGCAGGCGCTCGTGCCCGGCGCGCTCGAGCAGCGGCCGCCGCTGTGGTCGGCCGGCGACGCTGCGCGCCCGGCGACCGCGCCCGTCCAGGCGCCCGCCTATGGCCCCGATGCGCAGGAGACGATCGTCAACCGCCTGCGCGCGCTGGGCTACGTCGAATGAGCCAGAGGAGGGGAGGGATATGCCGAAGGTCACGCTGAGCAGCGGCCTGAAGCTGCATCACCAGCAGGCGGGTGAGGGTCCGGATCTCGTGATGATCCACGGACTGACCGGCAACCTCGCGGTCTGGCATCTGCAGATCGTCCCGCTGCTGTGGGGCGAGTTTCGGATCACCACCTTCGACCTGCGCGGGCACGGATACAGCTCAATGCCGCCCAGCGGCTACTCGGCCGACACGATGGCGGGCGACCTGCGCGAGCTGCTCGACGCGCTGGAGATCGAGCGTCCGTTCATCGTCGGACACAGCTTCGGCGCCGACATCGCGCTGTACTTCGCCCTGAACCATCCCGAGCGCGTGGAGGCGATCGTCGCGCTCGAGCCGGCGCTCCCGGCGATGGTGTACATGCGCGCCGGCGGCGAGTGGGAGGGCTGGAGCTACTGGGCCGACGTGCTCGAGCGCTGCGGCCACCCGGTGCCGGCCGACAAGCGCTCCGACGTCGACTACCTCCTGCGCCAGAGCCTGCAGGTGCCGAAGAAGTGGGGACCGCTGAACGGGCTGCCGCGCAACCCGAAGCCGTTCCTGCGGCTCATGGACGAGACGACCTTCGCCGCGGACTCCCAGATCGTGGGATCGCTGACGCTGGACCGCATCGCCAACATCGCGACCCCCGTCGTGCTGATCTACGGCGAGCGCTCGGCCTTCCTCGCCACCCACGACCGTCTGTACGCGGAGCTTCCGTCGGTCCGCTCGGTCCTGCTGCCGAGGACCGAGTGGGGCCATTTCGGCCCGCTCGAGCAGCCCGAGCTCGTCGCGCAGCACATCCTCGGCTCGCTGGAGCGTGCATCGTCATGAGAGGATCGCGACGAGGTCGGGACCTGTCCGGCGAGGCCGTGCTCGTCACCGGCTGCTCGACGGGCCTCGGTCTCGAGACGGCGCTTCATCTCGCGGGGAAGGGCATGCGCGTCTACGCGACCGTGCGCGAGCTCGGCGCGAGCGCGACGATCGACGCGGCAGCCGCCGAGCGCGGCGTGACGCTCGAGGTCGTCGAGCTCGACCTCACCGCTCCCGACAGCGTCCACGCGGCGGTCGAGACCGTCGTCGGCCACGCGGGCGGCATCTACGGCCTCGTCAACAACGGCGGGATCGGGCTGCGCGGCTGCGTCGAGGACGCATCCGACGCCGAGATCCGCAAGGTGTTCGAGACGAACGTCTTCGGCACGATCGCGGTGACGAAGGCGGTCCTGCCGCACATGCGCGCCGCGCGGCGCGGCCGGATCGTGACGCTGTCCTCCGTCGGGGGCCGGATCTCGTCGTTCGGCGTCGCCGTGTACTGCGCGAGCAAGTTCGCCCAGGAGGGGCTCGTCGAGGGACTCGCGCTCGAGGTCGCGCCGTTCGATGTGCAGGCGATCCTCGTCGAGCCCGGGATCGTGCGCACGACGCGCTGGACGACCCACCGCGGCTACGCAGCGCGCGCCCACGCGCCCGACAGCCCCTACCGGCGGCTGTTCGACGCCGCCGAGCAGCTCGCCGACCGCGTGCTGGTGCGCTCCAAGACGACGCCGGACGACGTGGCGCGCGCGGTTCATCTTGCCCTCACGACCGACAAGCCGCGGTTGCGCTACGTCGTCGCCGACCCCGGCGGCAAGGCGATCATGCTGCGCCGCTACCTGCCCGAACGGCTCTTCGAGCGCGTGTACTTCGGCGGCCTGCTGCGTCAGCTCCAGCGCGAGCCGACGGCGATCTCGCCCCGGACCAGGGCCGGCCGCGATCCCGCTCCCGGCTCATGACCGCGCCCCGGGTGCTGTTCACGTGCTGGCCGTTCGTCGGCCACGTGCACTCGCAGCTGGCGATCGCGGCCGCGTTGCGCGAGCGCGGCAGCGCGGCCGCGTTCTACACCGGGGAGTCCGTCCGGGCGACGATCGAGGCGCAGGGCCACGAGCTGTTCGCGTTCGATCGCCTCGACGAGGAGCGCGCGTTCGCGACGATGCGGTCCGCCGAGACGGGCGCCGGTCCGGGACGCCGCGCGCGGGCGGTCGACGTGCGGGCACTGCGCGACTGGCTCGTGGAGACGATTCCCGACCAGCTCGCCGACCTCGAGTCCGTGCTGGACCGGTGGGCGCCGGACGTGATCGCGACCGACCTGTCGATGTGGGGTCCGATCGTCGTGCTGTGGGAATCATGCGGCCTTCCGGTCGCCGCGTCATCGACGTTCATGGGCCCACTGATCCCCGGGCCCGACGCGCCGCCGTGGGGGCTCGGGCTGGCGCCGCCACGAACGCGGGCCGCGCGCGTGCGCGCGCGGGCGCTCACGCGGCTGACGGACGTCGTCGCGCGCGGGCTGCGCGCGCGCGTCGACGAGCTGCGCGCCGCGCACGGGCTCGGCCCGCTGGGCTGCTCGATCAACGAGTTCACGGGGCGGCTGCCGCTGTACCTCGTCGGCAACCTGCGTGAGCTGGACTACGACCGCCGCGACCTGCCCGCCAGCGTGCACTACGTCGGCCCGTGCACCTGGCATCCGCCCGCGGAGACCGCCACCGAGGCCTGGCTGGACGCGATCCCGATCGACGCGCCATGGGTCCACGTGACCGAGGGGACGTCGCACCACCAGGACCCGTTCGTGCTGCGCGCGGCGGCCGCGGGGCTCGCGGGCCTGCCGCTGGAGGCGATCCTCACGACGGGCCGCC
>DASZOA010000368.1:0-4305 GCA_035551055.1 Solirubrobacteraceae bacterium | reverse complement strand
CGCGGCGACCGAGCCGGCGGCGGCGGCGACCGCGTCCGCCGCTGCGCCTCCGGAGACGACGGCCACGGCCGGCAAGACCGCGCCCTCCTCGCCGACCGGTGGCGCCAGCGCCCCCGTCGAGGCGGTCAGGCCGGCGGCCGCCGCGCCGGAGACGACGCCCGCGACGGCGCCGACCGTACCGCCGCCCGCGCCCGCCGAGGCCGATCCCGACAGCGCCCCGGCCGCGCCCGGAACCGGCGGCGTGACGGCGCGCCCGTAGACGGCCGGTTGATTCCGCGGCCGGTGCCTGGCGGTGCGGTCGTCGAATCGAGCATCTAGGACGAAGTTACTTCGGTCTAGGTCAGGCGACGCGGTCGCCGGGCTGCGCGCCCGCGTCGGGCTCGAGCAGCAGCACCGGACGGTCGTCGGCGACGGCGCCGAGCACGAGGACCTCCGAGCGCACCGGACCGATCTGGCGCGGCGGGAAGTTCACGACGGCGACGACGAGGCGGCCCTCGAGCTGCTCGCGCGCGTAGTTCGTGATCTGCGCCGACGAGCTCTTCTCGCCGAGCTCACGCCCGAAGTCGATTCGCAGCTTCCAGGCCGGCTTGCGCGCCTCGGGAAAGTCCTCGACGGCGACGATCCGGCCGACGCGCATGTCGACCTTCGCAAAGTCGGTCCACTCGATCATGCGGTGCCTCCCGTGCGTTCCTCGCCGAAGCGGAACGAGCGCAGCGGCGTCTTCAGCGCGCCGTGGTCTCCGATCTCGTCGGCGGCGGGGGTGCCGGCGGCGGGCGTCGACTCGATCTCGATGACGACGCCGCGGCGGCGGCCGTCGGGCTCCTCCTCGACGAGCAGGTAGTGGCGGCCGTACAGCCGCCGCACGCCGCGGCGCGCGCGGAACGTCAGCTCGTAGCCGACCGCGTTGTTGATCCGCGCGCGACCCTCGCCCACGAGCTCGAAGTCGCGATAGCGCGCGCGCATCGTCGGCACGTAGGCGGCGGCGTAGATCGGCAGCGTGCCGCTCGCGGCGCCGCGGTACGGCGGCAGCGCGAGGCCGCGGATCGCGTAGGCGTCGAGGAAGAGCCCGTCGCGGGCGTGGCGCAGCGCGACGAGCGTCCCGGGGCGGTGCACGCGCTCCCACTGCGGTCCGTAGGCGAAGTTGAACGTGACGGGCTCGCGGATGACCACCGCGGTCTCGTTCGCCCGCGCCGTCAGCGCGATCGCGACGGCGCCCGCGAGGATCGCCAGCGCGAGCACGGCGGCCGCGATCCTGACGCGGAGCGAGCGCGGGGCGAGCAGCTGCAGGAGCGTCGGGCCGTACTCGGCCTTGATCACGGGCACCCGCTCCATTCTGACGCCTGGACGGCTGATCGAGCGATGCACGCCGGGGCGCGGCGGCGCCCGCGCTGCGCGCCGATACCAGCGTCAGTGATGCCGCGATGGCTACGAAGACTCATCCACGCGACTGCAGGCCGATTCATTACGACCGCGTTCGCCGTCGCCTGTGGATCTTCGGTCAGCGCTGCCATCACGGCGCGACGGGGACGTTCCTGACGTTCTGGGGGGCGGTCGGCATCGCGCTGATGGCCCACGATTGGAAGGACCGCGCGAAGTGGTTCGTGCGCGGTTGGCAGGACGAATGAACAGCGCCAGAGCTACTCGCCGATCGAGAACATCGTCTCCAGGTCGTGGCTGGAGAACGCCTCGAAGGCGACCATCGTGTGCGTCCGGGCGACGCCGGGCATCGACGAGATCTGGCCCGTCACGATGTTGGCCAGCTCCTCGTGGCGCTTGACGTGCACGATGCAGACGAAGTCCCACTCGCCGGTCACCGAGTAGGCCTCGCGAACGCCGTCGACCTCCGCCAGCGCCCCTCCGAGCGTCGACATGACGTCGCGCTCGGCCTCGACGAGGACGATCGCATGCGTCATCCCGCGTCGCCCGTCTGCTCGCTGTCGCCGCGCTGCGCGGCGAGCTCGCGCGCCAGCTCGAAGCCGACCGAAACGCCGACGAGCATCCCCAGCCGGGTCTCCTCCTCGATGAGCGCCCGGACCGCCACGATCCGCTCGGAGAGATTCTCCGTGCCGGCGGCCTGCGCGAGCTGCGCGTCGTGCGCCTGATCGAACCAGCCACCCTGCTGCAGCGCCGCGCCGAGCACGCGCTGCAGGCCGGAAGCGGCGTGCGTGACGATCTCCTGCGCGTGCCCGAAGCGCTCGGGGTCGGCCAGCGCCGCGACCGCGGCGTCGACCTCCTCGGCGCTGTAGCGCGGTCGCGTCACGTGCGCGGTCGGCCCGCGATCGCGTAGCCGAGGCCCACGAGCGCGCCGAGCGCGCCGCCGATCAGCCCGGCGAGCGCGCTCCCCTGCGACAGCAGCGGCACGAGCAGCAGCACGATCGCGATGACGAGCGTGCCGAGCAGGTCGGCGTCGTCGTCGCGGCCCCGACGGCGATCGAGCACGACCGGGACGACCCACGCGCAGAGCAGCCCGAGCGCCGCGCCGTGGCTGCCGAAGACGAGCGAGCCGGTGTCGACGGCGGCGGCCGCCGCGAGCGCGCCGGGCCCGCAGAGCAAGAAGATCAGCACGACCGCGACCGGGCCGTGGCGGCGCTCGACGAGCCACCCGAACAGACCGATCCCGAGCGCCGCCGCGAACTGCGCCCCGATGCCGTCGTTGAGGAACGACGCGGTGACGAAGCGCCACGGATCGCCGCCGACGGCCGTGATCGCGAGGTCGGCGCGTACGTAGAACGCCAGCGACAGCCACAGCCCGAACGACAGGGCGACGAGCACCATCGTGGCGTACGGGCGCGCGTGCTCCTCGCCGCGGATGCCGGCGATCTCGCCGCTGCGCAGGCGCCCCAGTCGATCGGCCGCCCGCGGCTTCTCCTTCGCCTTCTCGCGCCGCAGGCCGCGCCCGCCACCGCCGCGCAGCCCGCGCTTGGGCGGCTTGTCGGGAGCGTCGGGGCGCTCGATGCGCGGCGCGCGCTTGCGCAGCCGGGTGCCGCAGTACGGGCACTCGGTGATGTACGGGCTGACCTCGGCCTGGCAGTTCTTGCAGACGACGAAGAGGTCCGGAGACGACATAGGGCAATCGATTCTACGGACCGGCTGGCGCAGCCCGTCGAAGATTCGCAGCGACCTGCTCGCGCGGTGGCCGGCTACGGCGCCGTCGTCGCGACGATCTCCGCCATGACCTCGTTGAGGTCGTTGTTGGCCTCGTAGACGACGCACTGGCGCGCGGCGCCGTTGCCGCGCTCCAGCAGGTCGCGGATCCCGTCCAGCGCGCCGTCCGCGCCGAGCTGTTGGGCGTGCGGCTCGAGCCGCTCGAGCAGGCGCTTGGTGAGCGTCTTCGTCGTCACGCGATCGCTGGACGGCAGGTCGACGATCTCGCCCTCGAGGCCGTGCCGGGCCGCCAGCCACTTGTTCTCGTCGAGCATCTGCCACGGGCAGACGGCCAGCTCCTGGCCCGCCTCGTAGTGCTCGGCGAGCTCGTGGACCATCGCCTGGATGAGCGCCGCGATCCCGATCGTGTGCTCCACGCGCGTCTGCGAGTCGCAGGCGCGGATCTCGACGGTGCCGAGGTTCGGGTGCGGGCGCACGTCGTACCAGAGGTACGTGTAGTCCTCCATCACGCCGCTGGCGACCATGAACTCGACCTGCGACCGCCAGTCCTCCCAGTCCTTGTAGGCCGGCGGCATGCCGACGCGCGGAAAGGCGCGGAAGATCGGCGTTCGCGTCGACAGCAGGCCGGTCCGGTCGCCGCGCCAGAACGGCGAGTTGGCGCTGAGCGCGAGCAGCACGGGGATGTGCACGCGCATCCCGTTGGCGACGTGGATCGCCTTGTCGGCGTCGTCGAGGCCGACGTGCACGTGCATGCCGAAGATCAGCTCCTGGCGCGCGACGAAGCGCAGCGCCGAGATGAGCGAGCGGTAGCGCGGACGGGCGACGATCCGCTGGTCCTCCCACATCGCGAAGGGGTGCGTGCCGGCGGAGGCGATCGCCAGCCCGCGGCCGGCGGCCGTCTCGCGCACGTTCTGGCGCAGCGAGCGCAGCTGCTCGGCGGCCTCGCTCGTGTCGGCGCACGGCTTGGTCGCGATCTCGAGGACCGACTCCATCAGCTCGGGCTTGATCTCGCCGTCCTTGCGCTCCACGTTCGCGGCGCCCGCGTCCTCGAGCAGCGACTCGATCGCGTTGACCAGCGCGTAGCTGGTCGAGTCGACGATCATCAGCTCCTCCTCGACGCCGACGGTGTAGCTCGGCCCGGTGAAGTTCGCGCCCATCGCGCCGCAGCGTACCCATCCGGGTGGTCGCGCTCGTAGGCTG
>DASZOA010000367.1:0-8810 GCA_035551055.1 Solirubrobacteraceae bacterium | reverse complement strand
GCGCTGCGGCGGGGGCTCACCAGTCGGCATCGCAGATCCCGTGCCGTCGCGCCACGCGCCGCAGGCGCTCCAGCGCGCGCGCTCGCGTCGGACCGATGCTGCCGATCGGCATGCCGAGCGCCGCGCCGATCTCCGCGTAGGTCGGCGCCGGGTCCGCCATCAGCATGGACAGCAGCATCCGATCGCGGGCGGGCACGTCCGCCAGCGCCGCCGCGAGCGCGCGGTCGCGCTCCTGCGCGAGCAGCGCCGCGCACGGCGGCGCGTCGTCGCCGGGCCGCTCGGGCAGCTCGTCGCCGACCGGCAGCGGCTGGCGCGCGCGCAGCCGCGCGATGGACTCGCGCCGTGCGACGGTGACCAGCCAGGCGCCGACGCGCGCGGGATCGTGCACGGCGTCGAGGTGCTCGACGAGGCGCATCCAGGTCGCCTGGCTGACGTCGGCAGCGTCGGTCGGGCTCAGGCGGTGCGCGCGTGCGACGCGCCAGATCAGCCCTCCGAACTCGTCGACGAGCTCGTGCCACGCGCGCTGGTCGCCGGCGGCGGCGGCGCGCACGAGGCGCTCGACCGCATCGTCTTTGCGGCGCGGCCGACCGGGTCGCGGTGCGCGCCTCGGCGCCGGCGGCGCCATCGTCACCGTTCGGTGCGGTGATCGGCTCATGCCGCCACGCTGACCCGCCTACGTTGGCGCGAAGCTGGCGAGAAGTTGCGCCAACGTGGGCTGGTTGCGGTCACCGCCTGTATCAGCGGGCGGCGCCCGTCCGTCATACCTGACGATGAGCGTCAAATCCGAGTCGCCTACGCGTCGCGATGCGCGTAACATCGGCGCCCCACATCGCATGAGCGAGCGGCCGTTTGCGGAGGTTGGGAACACTGCTGCCGTCGGATCGGCGACGGCCGGCGCGGCTGATGCCTCGCTCGTGCTGAGCCTCTTCGGCGGTCTCGACATCCGTGCCGGCGATCGTGACGTCGCCGCCGAGCTGCCCGGCCGCCAGGGCCGCGCCCTCGTCGCCTACCTCGCGCTCAACTGCGAACGACGCGTGGGACGTGACGAGCTGGTCGACGTGCTCTGGCCGGCGCAGCCGCCGGCCTCACCGGAGGCGGCGCTCAACAGCGTGCTGGCGAAGGTCAGGCGCGTGCTCGGGGCCGACGTCATCCGCGGCCGACAGGCGCTCACCCTGGAGCTGCCGGCGGGCTCGCGAATCGACGCGCGGACGCTGATCGACGAGGCCGCCGGCGCCGAGCGGTCGCTGGCCGAGCGAGATCCGTCGAGCGCCCTCGAGGCTGCGCAGGCCGTCGTCGAGACGCTCTCGCGGCGGCTGCTCCCCGAGCTCGACGGCGAGTGGGTCGACAGCTGGCGTCGCCGGCTCGACGAGCTCGCCCCGCGCGCCCTCGAGATCTCCGCGCAGGCCGCGCTCCAGCTCGGCGACGCCCACCTCCCCGCGGCCGAGCGCGCCGCGGCCGCGCTCATCGAGCGCGAGCCGTTCCGCGAGTGCGGCTACGACCTGCTCATGCAGGCGCAGGCGCGTCAGGGCAACGTGGCCGAGGCGCTGCGCAGCTTCGACCGGCTGCGCTGCTTCCTGCGCGACGAGCTCGGCGCCAGCCCGTCGCCGTCGCTCGTCGCCCTGCACGAGCGCCTCCTGCGCGAGGAGCCGGTCGCCGCGCCGGCAAACGCGGTGGTCGAGCCGCAGACGCTGCCGGTCGTGTCGTCGCAGGTGCTCGACGGTGCGTTCGTCGGGCGCGAGCAGTTCCTCGCGCGCCTGCGCACGCGCTGGCAGGAGACCCGCTGCGGCCAGACGCGGCTCGTGCTGCTGGTCGGCGAAGCCGGCGTCGGCAAGACGCGACTGGCGGCCGAGTTCGCCGACGAGGTGCGCGCCGACGGCGGCACCGCCCTCTACGGGCGCGCCGACGAGGAGGCGCTGCTTCCGCACCAGCCGTTCGTCGAGGCGCTGCGCCAGCTGCTCTCGCACGGCGACGCGGCGCTGGCAGCGGCGGTGGAGCAGGACCGCGCGATCCTCTGCCGGCTGCTGCCCGATCTTGCGCCGCGCTCCACCGCCAACGCCGCCGAAGGCGACGATCCGACGCTGCGCTACCGGCTCAGCGAGGCGGTCGCGGCCCTGCTGTGCACCGCGAGCCGACGCGCGCCGCTGCTGCTGATCCTCGACGACCTGCACTGGGCCGACAAGCCGACGCTGCTGCTGCTGCGCCACCTGCTGCGCCACCCCCAGCTGGCGCGCCTGCTCGTCGTCGGGACGTTCCGCCACGTCGAGGTCGGACGCGACCATCCGCTGGTCGACCTGCTGACCGACCTGCGCCGCGAACGGCGCTACGACCGGCTGACGCTCGCCGGGCTCGACGACGCTGCGACCGAGGCGCTCGTCCGCGACCGCGTGCACGACCCGGTCGCGCCGGAGTTCGTTCACCGCCTGCGCGAGCAGACCGAAGGCAATCCGTTCTTCATCGAGGAGACGCTGCGCGCCCTGCTCGACACGGGGCCGACCGGGGACGAATCGCTGTCCGTCGCGGCGCTCGAGCGCATCGGCGTGCCCGAGGGCGTTGCCGAGATCGTCGAGCGTCGCGTTCGCCACCTGTCGCCGCTCGGCGACGAGACGCTGAAGGCGGCCTCGGTCTTCGGCCGCGACTTTCGCGCCGGAGTCGTCGCGCGGGTGATCGGCGCCGACGCCGAGGACGTCATCTGCGCGCTCGAGGAGAGCATGGCCGCCGGGCTCGTGCTCGAGGTGGCCGACCGCGTCGACGTCTACACGTTCTCGCACACGCTCGTGCGCGAGGCGCTCTACAGCCGCTTGAGCGTCAGCCGGCGCGTGCGCCTGCACCTCGCCGTCGCCGAGGCACTCGAGGCGCTGGCCGAGCACGAGCACGTCAACCCCGCAGAGCTCGCCCATCATTTCCTGCTCGCGCGCCACTTCGCTGGCCCCGGACCGGCGCGCCGGTACTCGATCGCGGCGGGCGCGCGCGCGACGGAGCTGCTGGCCTACGAGGAGGCCGCCGAGCACTTCGCGCAGGCCGTCCAGCTGTTCGACGACGACGACGAGGCCGCCCGCTGCGACATCCTGCTCGCGCTTGGGCGCGCGCAGTGGCGCGCCGGCAGCGACGAGGCGCGGCAGACGTTCAGGACCGTCGCGACGAGCGCGGCGGCACGCGGCGACGCCGAGCAGCTCGCGCGCGCGGCGCTCGGCCACAGCGCGCGCTACCACGAGTCCGGCTACGCCGGCTCGCGCGACCGCGAGCTGCTCGAGCAGGCGCGCGCGGCGCTCGCGGACGGCGACAGCGCGCTGCGGGTCCTGCTGCTGAGCCGCCTCGCCGGCACCGTCGCCTTCGCCGGCGAGCAGCGCGACCGGGCGCCGGCGCTCAGCGCCGAGGCGCTCGCGATGGCGCGCCGCCTCCGCGATCGCGGCGTGCTGCGCGCCGCGCTGATGGCGCACCACGCGACGCTGCTGGACGTCCGCGATCTCGACGAGCGGCTGAAGATCAGCGCCGAGTTCATGGTCCTGCCCGAGGGCCGGCCCGAGCTCGCGGCCGAGTGTCACCACTGGCGGATCTTCGATCTGCTCGAAGCCGGCGACGCCGGTGCCGCGCGCGCCCTGCAGCCGCAGCTGGAGACGCTCGCCAAGCACATGCGCCAGCCGCAGTGGCACAGCATCGCGGCGGGCTGGCGCGGCGTCTGGGCCGAGCTGGCCGGTGACGTGACGTCCGCCGAGCAGTGCGCCGAGGAGTGCCTGCAGCAGGGCCAGCGCGCCGGCATGAAGGACGCGCTGAGCCTGTGGACCGGCAAGCTGCTCATGCTTCGCCGCCGCCAGGGGCGCCTCGGCGAGCTGAGCTCGGCGGTCGAGCGGCTGCTGCGCGGGGCCGACGTTCGCCGCACCGGCTGGCGCAGCGCGTTCGCGCTCATCTGCGCCGACGCGGGCGACGCCGGCGCCGCCCGGGCGATCTACCGCGAGGAGCTCCCGGCGTACGCGGGCGCGATGCCGCAGTTCTGGCTGACCAACATGGCGATGCTGACCGAGCTGTGCGCCGAGCTGGGCGACGCCGACGGCGCGCGGCGGCTGTACTCCGCGCTGCTTCCGTGCGCGCATCGCAGCGTCGTCGTGACCTATGCGTCGTACTGGGGTCCGGTCGAGCGCTACCTGGCGATGCTCGCCGCGACGTTCGGCGACGACGAGCTGCGCCGCCGCCACGCGCAGCGCGCGCTGGCGCGCACGCGCGCGTTGAACGCGCCGCTGCTGACCGCCGAGCTGCTGGAGCACCACGGTGACGTCCTCGACGCCTGACGTCGCCGCCCGCCTACGCGAGCTGGGCGCAGAGCTCGACCCCGTCCCCGAAGCCGTCCTCGCGGCGGCGCGCGCCGCGTTCGCCGCTCCCAAGCCCACCAACCCGAAGGAAGACCACCGATGCCAGACAACGCCAGCGCCAACCCCCGGCCCGAGCCCGTCCAGCGCCCGCTCACCCTGGTGATGCCGGTCAAGCCCGGGGAGGGCGAGAAGCTGCGCCAGAAGATCGAGGAGGTCGCCGCCGCTCCGGGCAACCCGATCGAGACGGCGCTGAACACGGTCGGAACCGTCCACTTCGCGCGCTTCGTGCTGCTCGAGAACGACACGCGGCTGGCCGTCATCACCACCTACGACAACGACTTCGACACCTACGTCAACGACTTCATCGACGTCATGCACAAGGTGTTCAACACCCTGCTGCAGTTCGTCGCGGACGTTCCGGAGTCGGTCGCCCGCGACGGCGTCGAGGCGCATCGCGAGGAGTTCGTCAAGTACGTGCACGCCCACGACGTGCCGTACGTCGGGTCGTTCTACAGCGCCTACCCCGAGCTGTCGGTCGCGCAGATCGTGCCGCCGAAGGCGCCCGTGCTCACATGAGCGGCGACGGCGCCGCCGCCGCGGCTGCGCCCGCGGTGGACCTCGACGATGTCCAGGGACTGGTCCTCCGCGGCTACAGGCACATGCTCTGCGCTCGCCACCTGCTGTTGCGGATCGATCGCCGCGACGGCTTCCGCGCGCTCCTCTCGGAGCTGATCACCGAGAACCTGGAGAGCCCCTACATCACAACCGCCGCCGACTGGGAGCCAAAGCCGCTCCCCGGCGACCACCCGCCGCACTGCGTCAACATCGGCTTCACCTACAGCGCCCTGCGTCCGCTCGGGCTTCCGGATGCCACGCGCGCGACCTTCCCCATCGAGTTCATCGAGGGCGCGGTCGCGCGCGCGCAGGACGTCGGCGACACGGGCGCGAACGCGCCGGAGCACTGGATCGCCGAGCTGCGCGGCGACGCCGACCTCCATGTCGTGCTGTCGCTCTACGGGCGCGACGCCGCGGCGCTCGAGGACGTCGCCCGCGACGTTCGAGCGCAGATCGTCAGGCACGCCGCTGCGCACGAGCTGCGCGCGCTCGACGCGCACTGGCCGTACGAGCGCGACGGGAAAGCCCGAGAAGGAGTCGTCCACTTCGGATATCAGGACGGCCTCTCGCAGCCGACGCTCGCAGGCGTGCCGCCGACGGTCAAGGCGGGCATCCGCGATCCGCTCGAGGACGTGCCGCTCGGGGAGTTCCTGCTCGGACACCCGACCCAGCGCCCGGGACTCGTGCACCACGGGCCGACGCCGCCCGAGCTCGGCCACAACGGCAGCTTCGCTGGATTCCGGATCGCCGAGCAGGACGTCGGGGCCTTCGATCGCTACCTCGACGAGCTTTCGGACGGCACCGAGCACGGCCGCGAGCTCGTGGCGGCGCAGCTGTGCGGGCGCTGGCGCAACGGCGTGCCGCTCGTGATGTCGCCGGACTCCGACGGGCCGGACATCGACCGCGATCAGTGGAACATGTTCGACTTCGCGACGCGCCACCCCGACCCGACCGGCGCGCTGTGCCCGGTCGGGTCGCACGTCCGCCGCGCCAACCCGCGGCGCCACCCGGTCGCCGGCGGCGGCGGCCACAAGCGCCGCCTCATCCGCCGCGGGATGCCCTACGGGCCGCCGCACGACCGCTCCGCGCCCGACGGCGAGGAGCGCGGGCTCGTCGGCATGTTCATCTGCGCGAGCCTCAAGGAGCAGTTCGAGTTCGTGATGCGCGAGTGGATCGACGACGGCGGGTTCGCGGGGCTCGGCCGCACGCGCGACCCGCTAACCGGCAACAACGACCCGCCCGGCGAGCTGCCGCTCGGAGGCGATCCGCCGCGCCGGCTGACCGGCCTGCCGCGCTTCGTGACGACGCGCGGCGGGGCCTATCTGTTCCTGCCGAGCATGACCGCGCTGCGCTACCTCGCTCGGCTCAAGACGTAGCAGCCGGCCGCGGCCTACGGACGGTCCCAGTCGGGCGCCCAGCCGGGATCGATCGTGCGGTACCCGCGCTCGAGCCCGGCGATCCGGCCGCGCTCGTCGTCTGACAGCTCGAAGTCGAAGACCTCCAGGTTCGCGGCGCGGTGCTCGTGCGAGGCGGCCTTGGGGACGGCGGCGACGTTGGGCTGGTCGAGCAGCCAGCGCAGCACGACCTGCGCGGGGCTCCTGCCGTGCTCGTCGGCGATCTCGCGGATCACCGGGTCGCGCAGCGCCTCGCCCTGCGCGAGCGGCGAGTAGGCGGTCACGACGAGGTCGCGCTCGCGCGCGAGCTCGAGCACCTGCGGCTGGCCGAGGTACGGGTGGTACTCGACCTGGTTGCAGATCAGCGGCGCGTGGTCGAGCGCCGCCCGCAGCAGCGCACTCGGGAAGTTCGAGACGCCCAGCTGCCGGACGCGGCCGGCCGCGCGCGCCTCGGCCATCGCGCCCAGGGTCTCGGCGAGCGAGATGCGCGGGTTCGGCCAGTGGATGAGCAGCAGGTCGACGTACTCCGTGCGCAGGTCGCGCAGCGACTGCTCGAGCTGGTCGTGCACGCCGACCGCGCTGAGGTCGGTGTACCAGAGCTTCGTCGTGACGAAGACCTCGTCGCGGTTGCGCCCGGAGTCGTGCAGCCCCTGTCCGACCTGCGCCTCGTTGCCGTAGGCGCGCGCGGTGTCGATGTGGTCGTAGCCGAGCTCGAGCGCGTCGCGGACGGCCACGACGCAGTCCTCGCCGGTGATCTGCCAGGTCCCGAGGCCGAGCTTGGGGACCGTGACGCCCTGGACGGTGAGCGTCGTCTCGGCGGTCGCTTCGGGCGGCATGGTCGGAGAGGGTGCCCGATAACGACGCTGCAGACACAGGGCGCGCAACGACCGACGGGGGCCGCGTCGGGCCCCCGTCGGCAAGTGCTCGGGCGCGGTCGCCTCACGCGACCTGACGAGCCTATCGGCGTGGCTGACGCCGCACGCTGGAGGGGGACAGTGCGCCAGCACGGCCCCCGACAGCGGGTGGCGTCAGGCGCGCCGAGAGGCCGTCAGGCGACGTCGCGGAGCTTCTGGGCCTCAGCGAGGGACTGCAGCTTCTTCAGCGACTGGTTCTCGATCTGGCGGATGCGCTCGCGCGTGACGTTGAACGTGCGGCCGACCTCGTCGAGCGTGCGCGGGTGCTCGCCGCCGAGCCCGTAGCGCAGCTCGAGCACCCGGCGCTCCCGATAGGAGAGGTTCTCCAGCGCCTCGCGCAGCGCCTCCTTGGTGAGGATCTCGGCGGCGCGCTCGTAGGGGGACTCGGCGCGCTCGTCGGCGATGAACTGGCCGAACTCCGACTCCTCCTCGTCGCCGACCGGCTTCTCGAGCGACACCGGCGCCTGGGCCGAGCGCTTGATCGAGTCGACCTCCTCGGGATCGATCCCGGTGACCTCGGCGATCTCCTCGGGCGTCGGCTCGCGCCCGAGCTCGGTGACGAGCTTGCGCTCCGCGCGGCCGATCTTGTTGAGCTTCTCGACGACGTGCACCGGGATGCGGATCGTGCGCGCCTTGTCGGCGAGCGCGCGGGCGATCGCCTGGCGGATCCACCAGGTCGCGTAGGTCGAGAACTTGAAGCCCTTGCGGTAGTCGAACTTCTCGGCGGCGCGAACGAGGCCGAGCGTGCCCTCCTGGATGAGGTCGAGGAACGGAAGGCCCTGGTTGCGGTAGTTCTTGGCGATCGACACGACGAGCCGCAGGTTGGACTCGACCATCTTCTGCTTGGCGTCGAGGTCGCCGCGCTCGATGCGCTTGGCGAGATCGACTTCCTCCTGCGCCGTGAGCAACCGGACCTTGCCGATGTCCTTCAGGAACAGCTGCAGGGAGTCGGTCGTCATGTCCGGCTTGAGGTCGATCGTCGCCTTCTTGCGCGCGCGGCGCTTGTCGGGCGCCCGCTCGACGGCGTTCGCCTCCTGGACCGCGGGGTCGATCTCCTCGACGAGCTCGATCTCCGCCCGCTCCAGGTAGCCGTGCAGCTCCTCGACGTCAGCCTCGTCGAGATCGATCTCGGCGATCGCGCCGGCGATCTCGGCGTACGTCAGCACGCCGGTCAGCTGGCCCTTCGCCACGAGGCCCTTGATCTCTTCGAGTTCCTGCAGTTCGGCTACGGACATTGCGTTCGCTTTCAACATCGTGCGCGGACCCCGATCAGCCCGCGCAGCGGTCTCGATGACGGCGAAGTGCTCCTGCTGGAGCACTACCTCGCCCAACCTAGAGCGCAAACTCTAGCGCGCGCGACGACGCCTTCTGAAGTCAACGACGCCGGCGCGAGCCTGGGCGGCCGGGAGCGCGCTTTGTCTCGGGGATTGCGCCCGGATGGCGCAAAGCGCGTGCCATGATGCGCACGTGGCCGATCGACAGGAGTCCGACCGCGAGGTGCTCACGAGCCTGCCGCGGACGCGGCCGGTGCGGCGCAGCGCCAAGCGCGCCGAACGGGCGCCCGCGAAGGCCGCGGCGAAGGT
>DASZOA010000366.1:0-3808 GCA_035551055.1 Solirubrobacteraceae bacterium | reverse complement strand
GCGCGAGCGCGCCGTCCGTCGGGGACGGCGCGGGCTCGAAGAGCGACATCCCGAGCGCCACCATCCGCACGGCGCGTGCGACGTCGGCCGCGGGCCAGTCCTTGGGGACGAAGCCGCTGGCGCCGCAGGCGCGCGCGGTCGCCGGCGAGATCCGTCCCGCCCCCGAGATCAGCAGCACGCGCAGCTCGGGCCGCTCGAGCAGCAGCCGCTCGCACACCTCGGGGCCCGACTCGCCGCCGAGGAAGAGGTCGACGAGCGCGACGTCGGGCGCGTGCTCGCGCGTCAGGGCGACGGCCTCGTCGGCGCTGCGCGCGGACAGGCAGCGCTCGACCCAGCGCAGCTCGCCGAGCATGAGCCGAAAGCCCCAGTGCACGACGTCGTGGTCGTCGACGACGAGCACGCGCAGGCGGTCGTCGTCGTCGTTCACGACCGCGCCCCGCCGCCCGGTAGGAGGTTTCCGTTGACGATCATCGCCATGCGCGCTATGGCGATCCCCCGTCGCCGGCCAGCGGGACGACGAGCCGCACGACCCACGTGCCCGGCGCGCGCTCGCCGAACTCGACGAGGCCGCCGGCCTGCAGCGCCTCGAGCGCGGCGAGCCGCAGGCCGACGCCGGTCGACGCGGTGCGCTCGGGCGGCACGCCGTCGTTCTCGACCTCGAGCACGAGCGTGTCGTCGACGGTGTGCGTGCGGACGACGAGGCGGCGCGGGTGCGCGTGCTTGCGGGCGTTGCGCACCGCTTCGGCGAGGACGGACTGCGCGAGCGGCTCCAGCGACTCGGGCACGTCGACGACCGACCCCTCGACGGTCAGGCCGAGGTCGCGATGCTTCGTGCGCAGGCGCTCGAGCTCGGCCTTGAGCGTCGTGGCGGTCGGGGCGGCGGAGCGCCCGAGCGGGCGCTGCAGCGCCGAGCGCAGCTCGCCGAGCGCCAGGCCCACCTCGCGCGCGCAGCGCGCGCGCGCCTCCGCGGTCAGCGGCTGCTCGGAGGACAGCACGAGCGAGACGCCGAACAGCCGCTGCACGACGCCCTCGTGGATGCCCCGGGCGAAGTCGATGCGCTCCTCGAGCTCGCGCGCCCGCTCGCTCTGCGCCGTGGCGATCCGCGACGTGGACGCGAGCGCGAGCGTCTTCGCGAGCACCCACAGCAGGTCGCGGCGGTGCTCATCGATCGGCGTGGTGCCGCGCTCGGGCTCGGCGAGGATCACGCCGATCCAGCGCCCGGCGGCGACGATCGGCACGTAGACGAGCGGGTGCTCGCCGACGAGCGAGGCGAAGTCGCTGGAGATCTCGTGGCCCTCGTCGCCGAGCACCTCGATGACGCGGTCCTCGCTCAGCGCCTGGCGCGCGACGGGCGCCGACTCGACCGTGATCTCGCCGTCGGTGAGGCGGTCCAGCGCGATCCCGTGCGCGCCGGCCGCGTGCACGCGCCCGCGCGCGTCGTCGTAGCGGAAGATCACCGCTCGGCGCATCCGGCCCTGATGGCAGACCGCCTCGGCGAGGCGCGAGTAGAACTCCGACGAGCCCTGGTCGACGTCGACCTGGCCGAGCACCTCGTTGAGCAGCTCGAGCGCGGCGAGCGACTGGGCGGGAGCGGCGGGCGGCACCCGCCCATCGTGCCAGGCGCGCCCGTCGTCTGCACGCGCGTCGCCGCGCCCGACGTGCTCACGAGATTGTGACCTGCACCTCGTTCGAGCAGGTCGTCGTGTTGCCGGCCTCGCAGACGCGGTAGGTGTACGTGCCGCTGCCGCCCTTGGCGATGCGGTCGCGGTGGGCGCCGTCGTTGGCGGTGCGGTCGGCGACCTTCACGCCGTCGCGGTAGACGTCGACGTAGGCGGCGGTCGAGTTGCCGCTCCAGCGCAGGTCGGCGTACTGCCAGCCCTTGTGCTTGAAGCCGCTGGCGCTCAGCGTGATCGCGACGGCGCTGCCGGCCGGACTGGCCGACACCTCGCTCGAGCGCTGGCTGACGTTGCCCGACGTGTCGACCGCCACGACGACGTAGTGGTAGGTCGTGCCGTTGGTCAGGCCGGTGTCGGTGTAGGCCGACCCGTCGACGCGCGCGACCGTGCTGTAGGGCCCACCGGACGTCGTGGCCCGCTGGACCTCGTAGCCGGCGAGGTCGGTCTCGCCGTTGTCGGCCCAGTCGAGTGCGGCGGCGGCGTCGCCGGCGCTTGCCGTCAGGCCGGTGGGCGCGGCCGGGGCGGTCGTGTCGCCGTCGGTCGCGGTGGCGGCCAGCGGCGACCACGTCAGATGGCCGTAGTAGCGCCCAGAGACGGGACGATGCGGATCGCCGGTGTAGCCGTACGTCGCGTCGGTCTGGTTCGCCGTCAGGGCGTCGATGATCGCGGCGGGCTGGTTGGCGGCGAGGCCGGCGCACGGGCCGCTGGTCGCGCCTTCGGCGATGCACAGCGCGACGGCCCCGGCGACGTGCGGGCTCGCCATGCTCGTGCCCGACATCGAGATGCTGCCGCCGCCCAGCCGCGCCGAGGCGACGCAGACGCCCGGAGCAGCGATCGTGTGCGCCTGCCCTGCGGTCGTCGCAGCGTAGTTCGAGAAGCCGGCGTAGCGGTCGTCGCCCTGGTTCTCGCAGGAGCTGCCCGCCGCCCCGGGCTCCCCGTCGGTGTCGGCCATCGCCGCGACCGTGACGACCTCGGGGTAGGCGGCCGGCAGGTCGGGCTGCCAGGTGTAGTCGAAGTCCCAGCCGCTGTTGCCGGCGGCGACCGCGTAGACGACGCCCGCGGCGGTCGAGTGGCAGATCGCGACGTGCTGGGGATCGGTCGTCTCAGAGCAGCTCTTCACCGGATCCCCGGCGCCGCCCAGGCTCATGTTCGCGACCCGGATGCCGGTCGCCGCGGCGTTCCTGGTCACCCAGTCGATCCCGCAGATCACCGTCGACGTCGAGCCGCTGCCGCGGTAGTCGAGCACCTTGACGGCGTAGAGCTTCGTGCCGGGGGCGACTCCGACGACGCCCGAGCCGTTGTTGGCCGCCGCGACCGTGCCGGCGACATGGGTCCCGTGGCCGTGGTCGTCCTGCGGCGAGCGCGTCGAGTCGATGCAGTTGACGCCGCCGGCGACGTGGCCGGCGAGGTCCGGGTGCTGCAGGTCGATGCCGGTGTCGATCACCGCCACCGCGGCGCCGCTGGCGCCGTGCGTCGTCGACGTCGCCGCCGTGATCCGGCGAACCCCCGCGGGGGCGCTGTCGCCGGAGGCGAGCGCCGCGCTCGCCCGGACGGGCCGGTCCGGCGCGACGAACTTGACCTTCGGGTCGTTGCGCAGCGCGTTGAGCTGCCGGTCGTTGAGGCTCGCGGCGAATCCCCTCACCGCGCTGCGGTAGCGATGCCGCGCGCGAAAGCCGTGCGCGCGCTCGCGGTTGTCGGTTGCGCGATCGCTCCCGCGGACGTCGTCGGTGTAGAGGACGATGTAGCGGCCGGGGATGCGCTCTGCGACGCGCGCCGCTGCCGCGGCGGGCACGGTCGCCAGCAGCGCACCGGCTGCCGCGACGAGAGCACAGATGCGCCACGGCGCAGGGGACTGAGGGTGGATCTTCACGGTCGGGGTCTCCTTCTGGATGTCGGCACCGTCGTGCGACGACGAATTCTAGCTATGCGTATCACGTAACTCGTGACTCGACAGCCCAGACAAGTGCGGCTAGAGTGTGCGGCTGTGGCCCTGCCGTTGCTGACCAACCACGCTCACGTGCTGCTCTGCGTGGCCCGCAATCCGTCGATCCGACTGCGGGAGATCGGCGACTGCGTCGGCGTCACCGAGCGTGCGGCCCACCGGATCGTCGGGGACCTCGAGCGCGAGGGCT